>JAKUQR010000019.1 GCA_022450155.1 Gammaproteobacteria bacterium
CTCAGGCTCAATGCCCGGAGTTCCTCTACATCACGCGCCGCTCGGGTGTGGGGGACCCGGATAGCCGAAGCTTTCAGTGCCTGGTACTGACGCAACTTGCTGAGTTCCAGATCGAGCGCCCGGCTCCCGTTGACTACCCGCCGACCGTGATGCTCCAACCAGCACAGCACACCCGCTGTATATTCAGGGATACTGCGATGTCCTCGTGTATGCGCTGAAGCACTCATGCGGCTATAGAAGACACCTTCCGGTGGGGTGTCTTCCAGATCGAGACTTACCCTCGCCATGTGCCACTCTTCAAATGGCAGTCCTTCGCTCTGGAAAGCCTCCCTAAACGGCGGCATCCAGTCATCGTTCTCGTGAATGACGTAGACCTTATTCACGAATATAACGACCCGTTCGAAATCATGTGAATCTCGTCTTCGGGCAGTTCTTCGCGTAGAAAGCGAGTGACCTGGTCGCGAAACTGTTCGGTACGCTCCGTCAGGAGCGATCTATCTTTCAGGGAATAGGTATACATCGGAATAACAATCATCACTGATAGCTAAAAGAGTCGATATTCTAGCAAATAATTTTTAGAAATCCCTACAATAAAGTAAATAATTATTTTATTCTTACTTTTCTCAGAACTATTAGAATATTTTTCCTATTTAGTTGATTCTCGAGAACCTTTGTTGTTGTTCTATGCGATCGATCAACTCCTTTCCCAGGAGCCCCGGTTGATGGGGAACGTCAACAGGGAGGCAAATATTTCAGGAAGACAGTCGAGCCCGCAGAAGGCTGTGATTGGGGGGGAAACGGGGTAGCGAATTATCTGTAGGTGATCCTGGTTCCTTAGATCGGTGCTGAACGAATTATTTTAAATCAGTGGCTTACAGTTCAATACTTACTTTCCTTCTATAGACCTCTCGCTAAGCGCTATGTTCTTTCGAACCCACTAGACCGTCCTTCACCGACAGAGATTCCGCTAGAGTTTGAATGCCACATAGATCGGTGAGATACTGCTTATCGAGGAATCAACCGGTGTAGTACCGGTCATCAGGAGTCGATGTACAAGACAATTCTGCTACCGTTTTATCACTGTGTTCCTACCGCTGTTGAAATTGACGCAGCGCAGCTAATCGCTCGTCGTTACAGTAGCTACATAGAGGGCTTTTTTGTCCCACACCTGATTCGCACGGTTGTCGGCGTAGGCATTGTGGCGCACAGTGCCCAATCAATAGATACGGATAAGCAAACGGAACAACTGGCGAGTGAGGCGCGTCAATGCTTTTTCAATCTTCTTGACGAACGAGGTATTCCAGTCGGTACGATAGATGATACGGAGACCCGAGTAAGAGGGCATTGGGAGGAGAGCAATCAGGTCTCTGATACGATTATCGGGAAAAACGTACGCTTGTTTAATCTTGCAATCGTACGTCGCAATTTGGACGACAAGGGGTCATTCTGGCAGAGGGCTTCTGAAGCGGTGCTCTTCGAAGGCGGCAGACCACTGCTGCTGGTCAGTGACACCATCCTCGAGACCCTTGGGAAAAATATTGTTTTAGCCTGGAACGGCAGTATTGAAGCGGCCAGAAGCCTCACCGCAAGTGCGCCACTTCTGGAAGAAGCAGAACGGGTTGTTGTCCTGACCGTAGAAGGCGCGACCGTGCAGGGTCCCAGCGGTGCTGAGGTTACCGACCATTTACGGGCTCGGGGTATTGCCGCCTTTGAACAAACTATTGACAGGGAAAACAACACCATCGGTCGAGCAATTCTAGATTTTGCCATAAGTGCGGATGCGGATATGCTGGTCAAAGGCGCATTCACTCATTCGAGGTTGCGACAACTGATATTTGGAGGAGCGACTCGGGAAATCATGCAACACTCGACGCTACCGGTGCTCATGTGTCATTAAATAGTGGCTTATGATTATCTATCCTGATATAGAAATACAAAACGGGCAATCAGTCAGTCTAGCCCGTGGCCGCAAAGAAGAGCCCACGGTTTTTGATATCTCACCGCTTGACGCCGCAGAGGAGTTCCAGAATGCCGGTGCCGAATGGCTTCACGTGGTTGATATTGATGGCGTCTTCCGGGGCAGGGGATACAATTCGGACCTAATCTGCGAAATCATCGACAATGCAGATATACCTGTGCAGGTTGCCGGTGGTATCCGCACTGAACATCATGTCGACTGGTGGTTTGAACACGGGGCCTCCCGTATCGTACTGGGCACCGCGGCGATCAAGGATACTCAATTGCTACGACGTGTCTGCCATCAATATCCCGGCAGAATCGTTGTCAGCATTGATGTGAGAAACGGGTTTGTCTTGATCGATGGCTGGCAGACCCAGACTTCCTTTCAGCCAATTGAGCTGGGAAAAAGCTTTGAGAGTATAGGTGTAGCCGCAGTAATCTATACAGACATTGAACGATTTGAAAATCACCCTGAGAGCAGCTTAGCCGGGACCAGCGAGATGGGGACAGCACTGGAGCTCCCAATTATATCCTCGGGTACGGTTCATTCCCTTGATGATGTCTCCTTCTTGCGCTTCCTACCCAATATCGACGGGGTAATTACCGGCAAGGCGTTGTTTACCGGAGCAGTCAGCCTCAAAGATGCTATCGCTATTGCGGGTGGGCCTGGGGTCGATGCGTCACTGGCCGAGGAAGGTGTGAAACCACCCTCGCTGGCAGACACCACAGGTCAGAAGGAGGGCGATCATCGGAGTGATTACAAGACAATGGGCCAGGAACTGCTGGACCTACATCAGGCCTATTCCAAAGGGGCGATGACTGTTGAGGAATACGAAAGTGCGAAGCTCAGCATCTTGAGAAACTTTGGAGAATAATCTTTATAGGAATGATGAGGTTTGATTGAATAATGGAATTGCAGATTCGAGACCAATCTACCCTTATCCGTCGTGCCGTTTCCCTCGATTTTCGATATAGAGTTGGCCAAATAAGAGTTGGAAAGCGCTCGCTCATCCGTACTCCAGTCAGAAACTCCGCTCATAGGAAGTTGCCTTATCTCGATACCTGTGAGTTCAATCTTTCCACCAAATTCTCCGCCCTTAAATCCATGTCATGGATCTCGCAGACCTGGCAGAAAAGGCTGCATGATCTGCGGTTTTAGGGGGCCATTGCGAGTAGGATATAGATCCGTACTTGTAAGAGTTTCTACGAGTCAGAAAGTGTGGCCCGGTAGAATCAGTGGGACTGAAAATTCCTCGGCCAAATGGCTGTGCCGATTCGGCTCCGGTCCCGGACACCAGTCAATACACTGACAATAAATTAGAAATATAATGACTAGTCCTAATGAAGGGGGCGAGTTCTTCACTTGTGGTGCAATATTAACAATGAGTCTACTCATTCCGACTCAAATTCACACTCACCTAACAGGTTGGTGACATCGGCACAGCTCGTCGAGCAAGGATAAATATGAGCAAAGAATCCTTTCTTTCTTCGGTGGAGACGAATTTTGACCACGCAGCGGGCCTGCTTGGACTTTCAGACGATCTGGCCGAAAAGATTAAGATTGCTAATTCGACCTATGTCGTGCGCTTTGGAGTGAGACTGCGGGGCGGACTGCAAAGCCTAACGGGATACCGCACTGTCCATTCTGAACATTTTGAACCGGTTAAGGGCGGTATTCGCTACGCACCTTTTGTCGATCAAAACGAGGTGGAAGCACTGGCAGCGTTGATGACTTATAAATGCGCGCTGATGGAGATTCCTTTTGGCGGTGCGAAGGGTGCGCTTGTGATTGATCCAAGGAAATGGGAAACACAGGAATTAGAGCAGATCACCCGGCGCTTCACCCAGGAGTTGGCGAAACGTGATCTGATCAGTCCCTCCCAGAACGTGCCTGCCCCGGATGTGGGTACAGGTGAGCGTGAGATGGCCTGGATAGCGGATGAATATAAAAGACTGAACCCCGCTGATTTGAACGCATGGGCTTGTGTTACAGGCAAGCCCCTTGGCAAGGGCGGTATCGCCGGTCGGACTGAGGCAACCGGGCGCGGCGTGCAATACACTCTGCAGGAGTTTTTTCGTCATACCGGAGATGTAAAGAAAACTGGTCTCTCTGCAGGGCTTGGCGGTAAGCGAGTGATTGTTCAAGGACTCGGAAACGTTGGTTACCATGCAGCGCTCTTTCTAAGCCAACAGGATGGCTGTCGCATCACTCATGTTTTAGAAAGAGATGGCACGATCGTGGATTCTGAAGGGATAGATATCGCTGCACTACACGAACACATGATTGAGATAGGCAGTATTGAGAGTTATCCCGGCTTTATCGATAGTGGCCCCGAAATGCTGGAGGCAGAAGCCGATATTTTAATTCCAGCTGCAATGGAAGGTGTAATTGACGAAACCAACGCCTCACGAATTCGAACGCCGCTGATTATTGAGGCGGCCAATGGTCCGATTACAGCTGGCGGCGATGCGATCTTAAGAAATAACGGTGTGGTCATCATTCCTGATTTCTGTGCCAATGCCGGGGGAGTAACGGTCAGTTATTTCGAATGGATCAAGAACCTCACCCATATTCGCTTTGGCCGAATGCAGCGACGTCAACAAGAAAGTCAGTTCGAGAGGTTGATTGCGGGAGTAGAGTCGATGACCGGCAAACCGTTCCCGGAGACTGATCGCAATGCAGTACTGAGCGGGGCCACGGAGATCAATCTCGTCCGCTCAGGATTGGAAGATACGATGCGTGGAGCCTACGACGCAATTAGTGAGACCTGGAACCATAAAGACAATGTTCCTGATCTTCGAACCGCAGCGATGATGATCGCGGTTAAGCGAATTGCCCACAGTTATATTTCAATCGGGATTTGATTGGGGAATGCAGTAGATAGCTTCAACTTTGTCCTAACACATTTCAAAATTAACTTGCTTTAATTGGCCGATGTGTAGATGTATTCGGGCATTGTTTCATGCAAGTTCGATGTATCTGTATAGCCCCTCAAGGCGTCCAGGTCGACATCACCAAAATCTAACAAGCCCATTAACTATGGTAGCTGAAACCTTTGTCCCGTGGCCATTGACTTCTATATATGATAGTCCTGCTGTGAGTTTTGGCTAGTACATTATTTTGTAGCCGTAAAACATCTGTTAATTTGACGGCAACACGTCAATGACCATGACGAGTTTTCAGTTCACAACTAGCAAGTTGCTACTTAAAGGAGGAAGAATCATGTTGGGCGAGAAAGTTGGATCTATTCAAGCGACTACGACCGTAAAGACACTACCCGCGGTGGACTCCAGACCCGTATTTGAAGTATCGGCTCAAGGCGCTGGAAAGCTGGGAGATGGTGACGTCACGATGATGGCAACATATTCGGCCAATGTGTTGGCGGATGGTAGTCTTTATGGAGAGTGTCCAAATTCGAGCGCCATAATAGCGCAAGATGGTGTTGGTACATTTCGAGCAACAGGAGCTGGTGCGTTTACTGCGGACGGTGGATCGACATTCAGAGGTATGGCTTATGTTCAATCCGCGGCACCGTCGTTAGCTGGCCTTAACGGTAAAGCGCTTGTTTACGACTGGGATGTCGATGCGAGTGGAAACGCAACGTGGGAACTTTGGGAGTGGAACTAGTTCTCGACCCGTACTACTTTGTAATAATCACCGATTAACCGTACAGGTATTTGCTACCCGGTTAATTTCCAAATAAAGGCGGCCGGTAGGGTGTTTCCTACTGGCCGCTTCGTTCTATAGGCGGTCCAGGATGTCGCTAGATTACAGTGCCTAGTCCAGGTGGGTGATTATGGATTGTAATGACTTAATTGCACAGATCCTGAAAAAAGAAGGCGTCGAGTGGTTGGCTTGCTTTCCGAGCAACCCTTTAATTGAGGCTGTGGCAAAGCACAACGTTTGAATCAGGAAGGCAGGACGGTTCTAATCGATGTGCACTCGGATATGGAGAGCCGTCGTTCCCGCTGGGACTAACGCCGAAGGGGTTTGGCTACACAGAGTCACTTCAAAGTATCGATTGGACAGATATCAGGACAGCAAGGCACAACATTCCCGCACAGATGGGTGTGACCAGCCAGCCTAAAACAATACCACCAACCAGATGCCAGCGAATGCTGGATGCGCCACGCAATAAACCAATCCCTATGACAGCGCCGACTATGGCCTGAGAGCTGGATACTGGAACGAGCGGGATCTGGGGTAATCCTGCAGCATCAAGCCAGGAGGCTAAACTTTTAGAGGTAAACAAGATAAGCACGATGGCATGCGAGACGACCGCAACCCAGGCGGTTAACGGTGAAAGCTGAAATAAGTTCCTACCTACCGTGAGCATGACACGGCGGCCATACGTAACCACGCCGACTACGATAGCCAAAGCCCCGATCAGAAACAGAACCTGAGTTGAGTCCAATAAGAGCACGGAACCAAATCCAATGGATGGTGGTTGAACAACATGAATGAACGGACCCATTACATTTGCAATGTTGTTTGCACCCAGGCTGTATGCGCCAAACGCCCCAGCGACCAGCAAAGCCCAACGAATAGTGGCATCCTGTACAAAAAGCCGTAAGTTCAGAATCCGCATGGTGGCAGCTAAAGGCGGCAGCAAGGCGGCAGCGATCAGCCCCGCAAGCAAGGGACAGAATATCCATGATGCGATGATTGTTTTGAGAATATCGGAGTCGGTCTCAATACCTTGAAAAATATTCCAGCCAACCAATGCGCCAACAATCGCTTGGCTTGTCGAAACAGGTAACCCGAACCGGGTCATGATGAACACCGTAAAACCAGCGGAGACTACGGCTATGAATGCATGTAACGATTGATCAATCTCAGACAGCTTGCTGAGCGTCTCAGCAGGTCCAGCTCCACTAATTACCGAACCCAGAACTACAAACAAACTGCATACCAACGCCGCCGTGGCAAACCGTACCATTTTGGTACCGACAGCCGTGCCGAACACATTAGCTGCGTCATTCGCACCCAACGCCCAGCCCAGAAACAAACCACCGGAGAGTATTACAAATGTGGAAATGTCCACAGGATAAGGTGTCAGATGCGACGTTTAATGGCGCTTATAGCCAGCTGGTCAGCGATATCCTCCGACTGATTGGCAAGTTCGTCGAAGTGTTCGACAAAATAGCGTAGTTGCATTTTCTGACTGAGATCCAGATCACTATCGAATATTCTACGTTGCAAAGGACTACTGACTTCATCGGCTTTCGTTTCCAGCAGAGCGACTTCTCTTGCAAGATCAGCTACGGATTCATGATCTTCGAAAAAGTTACGAGCTGTGAAGACCACCTTATCAACGCAATCAATGGTTATGTCGATAAGTTCAATGTAGGTTGCCCTGAGCTTATCTGGGATTTCAGGTTGTTGAATTGATAATCGAAAAAGGTTTGCTTTGCAGGTGTTAGTCAGTTTATCCATATTTTCAATCAGCCAGATTACGTCACTCCGAAGGTCAGGAATCAAGGTGCGCTCGTAAAGCTCCGTTTCAATTTGTCGGCGCAGTTCATCACCTTCGCGCTCGGTAGTCTGAATCTTATTCATAAATTCTTCGAATTGGGTATCGACGCCTTCGGCCAGGTAGACCTTAAAAGCAATCGAAAAAAGCTCTGTTGATTCGGTGACTTTATCCAGAAACTCTTCGATCTGAATCTCCAGTCTCTTTGTTCGACTCAATAACTTTGTGTTTTTAAAAAACATTTAATCATCAATGCCATGAATTATTTTTGTCCATCTTACCCCTGTAGTGGAAAAGTGACAGCAGTTTAGAGAAAGATCAAAGTACCTTAGGGAAAAGGAATGAGTACATCTTTAGTCGCTATAGCGACTAAATTTATGCCGACCCATTGCAGTGTCCATGTTATTGAGTCACCGCACGGGTTGGCAGAGCATGATGAATTACGGTCTATATATCGCAAACCATCGTATTCTAAGCCTTAGGGGCCGCTGTAGGCGCTCTGTAGAGTGTTTAAGTTCAGGAGGTTTATATATATTTCATGAATCGGGCTATTCGATCATACAGGAGAACCAGTGGTGGTTATCCTTTATAGATTGGTTGCGTTTTTGTAGGATTATACCGCACCATTTATACCTGACTGGATTGAACTTGTATTGGAATAGTTCCGAAGAGGCGATTAGGTGCCGTTCGCGCCACTTATCGATAGTTGGCTATTCGGGATTGTAGGGGGAGGACAGATTATGCAGTTTGGCATTACGTTCAAAGGCGAGGGTTCCCCGGAACGTACGCGTTATCTCGTAAGGCAAGCAGAAGAGGCTGGATTCGGGTACAGCTGGTTTTTTGACTCGCATATCCTCTGGCGTGACAGTTATGTAACCATCGCCATGTGTATCGAGCACACGCAGACTATGCGGTTTGGGCCGTGTGTGACCAACCCCGGGGTAAGGGACTGGTCGGTAGCAGCCAGTCTTTTCGGAAGTCTTGCCGTCCAGAGTAAAGGTCGATTTGATATCGGAGTAGGTCGCGGGGACAGTTCACTTCGGGTCATGGGCAAAAAGCCATCGAATCTCAGCGAAGTGGTCGATTTCTGTGACAAAGTCAGATCGATGGTTCGCGGCAATCAAACACATTATGCGGACTGCCTGGCTCCAGTAGAGTTTCCATGGGCCAATGGTTACGAACTTCCAATATGGATCGCGGCTTATGGACCTAAAGCAATCAAAGTCGCCGGTGCACACGGGGATGGTGTTGTACTTCAGATCGCTGAGCCCATGATCTGCAAATGGCTGGCTGACCAGACAATCAATGCAGGCTTTGAAAAGGGTCGAGATATGGGTACTTATCAGGTCATGGCTGCTGCGCCGGCCTACATCGGTTCAATGGATCATTGCGTGGAACGAACCAAATGGTTCCCAGCTATGGTTGGGAACCATGTTGCCGATATAGTGGAGCGATACGGATCTGACAGTTCGGCAATACCCGCGAGCCTGGCCGGCTATATCGAAAAACGTCGTGGCTACGACTATCAGAAACACGGTCAGAGCGATAATCCATTCTTGGATTTTATAACCCCAGATGTTGTCGAAGATTTCGCGGTGCTTGGTTCAGTGGAACAGCACATTGAAAAACTATACAGGCTAAAAGAAGCTGGAATCACACAATTTAATATTTATATCGACAACGGAGAAGAAGAAAATCTCATTGCTGAATATGGAAAGACAATAATCCCCGAACTCAGAAACTGAATAGAGGTTTACTATGGGTAATCAACCCATCTTGTATTCAACCGATCGTGCAATAGCAAGAAACTTTGTAGAAAAACGATTGGTTATCGAATATTTACGGATGTTCAGGGCCGGTTCAACCTGGATGTCCGTCAGGCCAAAGGAGAAGTTCTAATCGTCTCACAGTTTACGTTGAGTGCAGACACGACGAAAGGATTACGACCGAGCTTGCGTGCGGCTGATACCGGAACTGCTGAACCGTTATACGAGCTTTTTGTCGAGCAAATATGTGCTGTCGGTATACCCACGCAAACAGGTGTGTTCGGAGCCCATATGGACGTGACCCTCGTTAATGATAGTCCAACGACTATTTGTTTTGCAAAGCCAATGAAAACTACTTTTTTCGATTTTGCCACAACCAGGCGTTGAGAAGAAAGCCCAATAAGGCGACAACTGCGGCAATTGCATAGACAAATTTGAATGCTGCGATGTACGTTGCCTGAGCTTCCCGCGCATGCGGTGATGTGAGTTCTACGGATTCTTGTCCGGATGTTTTCAATGCCACGAATATTGCGCCTAGCAATACAACACTGATGACCGTCCCGAGGTTGCGTGAGAGTCCAGACAACCCACCGGCTATACCCAACTCCCGAGTACCTACGTTGCCCATAATGAGGCTGAGATTGCTGCTCTGAAAAATCCCCATACCTATTCCTAAACCGGCCATTCGCACAGCAATTGCAAAACCGGTTGAATGATTGTCAACCGTTTGGAAAGAAGTTAAAAAGGCAACGATGATAAACATACCGACAGTACTCGCAAAAGCAGGATGAGTATGGTCTGCAAAGGCGCCACCAAGTGGTGAAGAGACCAGCAGGCACGCGGCGGGTATGGTGAGCAGAACGCCAATACTGGCCGGTCCCATGCCGATAAATTCAGCTGCAAAAAACGGTAGGACAAACCAGTTCACAAAGATGGCGAAATACATTAGAAAATTACAGACCAGTCCAAGTGACACCTCACTCTGGCGTAACAGGTAGCTCGGTATAAACGGCGTTGATATCGTCATCTGTCGTCTAATCAAGCAATAGACCGCTACTATCGATATGGCAAGGTAAAGATTCGTGTTTAGTGAAAGCCATCCTGTTGCCTGCGTTTGATGGAGGTATAGCATCAGAAATAAAATACTCGCGACAATCAGCAATGCCGAGGGCGAATCCAGATCCGCTTCCGAAGCTTTCCTGATCGTGGGTAGAAACCAGATCGCCATTCCCAACGCAATAATTGTCAGTGGCACGCGCGCCAGGAATATCCAACGCCAACCGTAATGGTCGATAACGAAGCCAGCCCCCAGCGAACCGAGTATCATTCCACTCATACCAATGGCTGTCATCCATCCCAGAGCCTGACCGCGATAAGCATCGGGGGCACTTGCCGTGACTATAGCGGGTGACAAGGCCAGAAAGACTGCGTTTCCCATGGCCTGAAGAATCCTGATCATGATTACGCTATCTAGCGTCGCTGCAATTCCAATCAATAACACAGCAATTCCATAAGCAAGCAATCCAACGATGTAGGTTAGTTTCAGGCCATAAACATCAGCGATTCGGCCGAGGATCAACTGAACCGTGGCAGTGGCCCCCAGATAAACAGTAATAATCTGGTAGATTGCCGTAACATTGGCATCGAGGCTTCTTGCAATATCCGGCAGACCGACGTTCACGCTAAAATCCAAGCTCGCCAGAAACATGCCTGATGATGCAGTCGCGAGTATCAGCCAATACGTTTTATTTATTACGGGCATAATTCAGTCGAATCGAAAACCTGGAGCTAGCGCCTCATATCATGTGGATTTTTGGCTATGGTTCATTAATTTGGAATCCGAGCTTTTCCTATCATCATCGTCGTTTAGCCCGAATCGACCACTGGGTACGACGTTTCTGGCAGGGATCGACCGATCATAGGGGTGTGCCTGGCTACCCTGGTCGCGTTGTAACATTGGTTCCCAAGCCAGCGGGTGATTGCTGGGGCGTTGCGTACAAATGTGGAAAATCCGACAACGGGCAGGTTCTCAAGGGCCTGGACCACCGGGAAAAGGGGGGCTACCACCGCGAATGGGTAAAACTGAATTTCACCGACGGCAGTACTAGCCGGGGCCTGGTGTACATGGCAGGTCCGGATAATCCAGACTACCTTGGTCCAGCAGACAAAGATGATATTGCCAGCCAGATTCTTTCTGCCCGAGGACCGAGTGGTTCTAACCGCGAGTATCTCAGAAACCTGACCCGGGCTCTGCGAACCCTGGGTGTATCAGATTCACACGTGTTTTCTATCGAGTCCAAGCTTGAAACACAAATTGACAAAGAAAGATTGCCGTTAGATCCGTCGTAATCGTAACCGCCCAAAACCCCTCCCGTGACCTCGATATTAGGCAACTGTCAGAACCTTCAAGGAAACACTTTCGACAGTGTCCTTTACTTTCTCGCGGTATTTCAGCATATGTGGCGCCGTTGCATGGGCATTCAGATTCGCCATGGTTTCCCATTTTTCAACCATAGTCACAATATTTTCATCCAGTACCTGTGCGCCGAGTGAAGACTCGGTGTCTATCATGGGCTGATATTCGATACAACCTTCCTCGGCGTGCACGTTGGGCAGGTTATCTGCAATATGTTCCAATAGTGCTTCGCGCCCGCCTGCCTTGGCTTTTATCGTTGCTATAACACAAATCATAATCATCTCTCCTTACCTTTGATTTAGTGGAATCCTGCAATGACAGGATCTGGAGCACCTAACTGGGGGGTCCTGGAAACCAGTCCGACCCTCCCATATGTGATCGGTTCCAGGTCGGACTGATCAGTACTTCATTCAAACAGACATGTGCAGGCATCTCTGCAATGAAACGAATGGTCTCCCCTAGATCATCGGGCTGCAACATGCGGGCTCGTTCTATATCAGCTACGGGAATAGGGCGTCTATCAAGGATCTCTGTCGCAACTTCGGCAGGCTCAAGGGAGCAGCAACGGATACCATTACGTCCTTCCTCAAGATTTATGGTTGCGGTCATAGACGACATTGCATGTTTTGAGGCACCGTAGGCCGGGCCCGCGACATAGGAATCATGTCGCCCCGCCCATGAGGAAACATTGATAATAAGGCCGTCACCCCGATCTCTCATGTGTGGCAACACCGCGTATATACAGTTATATGCCCCATTTAAATTTACGTCGATGACCATCTGCCAGTCACCTACCCCCATTTCACTATAGCGTCGTTTAGGAAGGTTAAGCCCCGCACTGTTCACGAGAATATCGATTTCACCCAATTCAGCTCGAATCTTCTCAGCAGCAGCTACAACAGCCTCGCTGTCGGCAACATTGACAGGCGCCAAAATCCCTTCGCCATTGAGAGATTGAATCGCGGCTAAGGTTTCTTTAAGTGGTTCGTGCCTGCGTCCCGATAACCCAACCTTTACGCCAGCTTTTACTAATGCAGTTACAGCAGCCCGTCCAATACCGCTTCCGGCGCCTGTGATCCACGCAGTTTTTCCTTCGAGTGAAATTTTCATAACCTGGAACCTCTGTTGCGATCGTGGCTGAAAGGTCAGCTGACTTCAATACACTTTCAGTTCAATCAAGTGCAAGTGAAACGTTCGTTTGTAGTCTTCTAGATAGATTCAACCGTTGTCAACATTAACGGCGCCAGTTCTACGGCGGAACGGTTATCCCAGTCCTTTTCGGATACTACGTTCAACATGTTCTGTTGAGCAACCTGCAAGCGTGTCAGCTCGAGCTCAAAATCTATGTTCAACACATCCCCATTGCTGACCACCTGTTCCCCATGCACAAAAACATCTGTAACCGGTCGACTGCCCGCAACAGTGATAAGACTTCTAAGTGGTTCTCGAACGGGGCGCATACTTGGGGAGGTTAAATCGATAGTTGAAAAATCGGCCTTACAACCCACGGCTAATCTTCCAATGTCACTACGATTGAGGGCATCTGCTCCAGCGACAGTGGCCGCATTGAATACATCGATACAGTCGAGATCAGTAACACTCTGGCCGATGACTCTAGCGACCATGACTGCTGTCCGACACTCGTCCAGCATATTGTGGGGGTAGGTGTCCGTGCCGACGGACATCCGTATGCCGTGATCTAAATACGCACCAAAAGTGTTTAGGGCGATACCACGCCGTGAAAACACGGTTGGGCAGTGCGCAACCGTTGACTCGCAATCGGCCAGCAGTTCAAGGTCTTTTCTACTCGTCCAGTGCAGCCACGGATGATGATCAAGGAATATGCAATGTGCGATCACTGACCGTTCATTTAGGACACCTAGGCTGTCAAGCCACTGAACAGAGGTCATGCCATGTCTATGTTGCATTTCTTGAAATTCAGTAACTGACTGTGCTGCATGTATCGTCCAACTGAGGTTATGATCTTGGGCGAATGCATGACTGTCCCGGAGTAAAGCTTCGGAGCAGGTGTCAACCTGGGATGGTGAAACCACAGCGGACAACCGCCCGGAGGGATGGCGTACTGCAGACTCGACTATCTCCCGAGCAGTGCTAAAAGCTCTCTGTCCAGCCTCATAATTCCAATCGTATTCAAGCGAGTGTCCGTTGGTTGTAAACCAGCGTGCGTCGCGGAAGCAAGGTGCTACAAAGGCCCGGATTCCACTGTCCAGAAGTGTTTCCTCCCAGCCCTCAAAAGGCGAAGAAAGGTCAACCAGTGTTGTGACGCCAGACAACAATAATTCAGCCAAGGCAACCTTGAGACATGCTAAACGACCTTGGTCGTCGACAGGATCGAATACCGGCAAATGCTCGTAGAGCGAACTGTGCCAAAAACCGGGAGATACTGTCTCATCAGTAATCCCCTTTCGGATCGGTTCAGTGGTCGGGTGGGCGTGGGTGTCAACCAGGCCCGGAATTATCATACGATCTTTGCCAGAAAGTTCGATATCGACGCAATCGACGTAGTGATCACCGACATAAATGATATCCGGGCCCTTGAATACAAAATCACTGTTGCGTAGGTAAACGTGTTGCCGGCCATCCCAGCCAACCAGCCATTCGACACCACGGATGCAGGTGGTCTGGCTCATTTAATCTCTTGCACGATATCTTCTGTGTCTTGGAATAGGCCCAACTTTGCTCAGGATATTTATACCGCTCGCCAAAGGCAAGTCCTAGGATTCAACCAAATCCTGATTCTGGGTTTTCGTTACCGGTTTAAGTCGGTATTATTGGTCTTGGACTACGGAATCGGACGTCGGGATCGGAACAACACAACGGACAATTGATATGAAACCAACCATCTTGAGTTGCGCTGTAACGGGTAGCTTTACGACACGGGAACACAATCCCAATTTACCTGTTACGCCAGAGGAAATAGCCAACGAATGTTTTGCTGCGGCCCAGAGCGGTGCTGCGATCTGTCATATCCATGTTCGCGAGCCTGAAACGGGGACTCCCAGTATGAATATCGAATACTACCGGGAGGTTGTAAAACGGATTCGCGAAAGTAGTACCGACCTAATTATCAATCTTACAACCGGCCCTGGGGGTCGTTATGTACCTTCGGAGGAGGATCCTGCAAAGGCGGCTCCAGCGACGACACTGGTTTCGCCGATTGTTAGAACAGAACATGTCGTTGAACTTAAGCCCGAGATCTGTAGTTTGGACCTCAACACCATGTGGTTCGGTGGTGGTGCAGTGATCAATCATCCGCCAGCGGTAAAAGCGATGGCAGAAAGAATTTATGCCTCTGGTGTCAAGCCTGAATTGGAAGTATTTGACACTGGCGACATTCGTCTTGCCCGAGACCTAATACACGATGGCACGCTCAAGCCGCCTATGCTTTTTCAACTGGTCATGGGTGTAAGTTATGGAATGGATGCAACTCCTCAATCGCTCACCTACGCGCGGTCAATGGTTCCGGAGGGATCCGAATGGGCTGCCTTCGGGGCAAGTCGCCACGCGTATCCAATGCTGGCACAGGCGTTTCTTTTAGGTGGCCATTGTCGGATCGGTATGGAAGATACAGTTTATCTGGCAAGGGGCGTTAAAACGCCCGGAAATGGTGCACTAGTGGAAAAAGCCGTTCAGCTAATACAAAGTCTTGGCGGACAAGTTGCGACGGTCAGTGAGGCCCGGCAAATACTGGGACTCACATCCAGCAATTGAGCGTTACTTCGAACTGATTCGCCCAATCCGACTGGTCGGAATTGAAGATCAAACTTAACACACCAGTCCATGTATAAAACAATCGAAAAAGTCAAACGCTATATCAGGGAAAATATAACAGCACTACTCTGGGTGATTGTTATCGTGATGTCTATGTACTACTACGTATCACTGATGTTCAGTGGCTAACGCACCTGTTCTCCCATCATAAACCACCGACTTCGTACGCACTAATAGCGATTATCAGTCAGTCGTATTCGTCAAACCTTTCACGTAGGTCCAACCACTCCGTCTGATTTGGATCTGGAAAGGGCAATGGTATCTGCTTGTTGTAGCGATCGAAATTAAATCGCCTGCGTCTCCGGTAGACAATTAGTCGTCTACGCGTAGTCCAACGTTTGGTGTTCATGGCTGCTGGACGCCAGACAGTCAGGCAGCCGTGTAGCCACCGTCAACTGTCCAGGCCGCCCCTGTGACAAAGGAGGTTTCATCGGATGCTAAAAACGTTACCACACTGGCGATCTCTGCAGGTTCCCCTAAACGACCTATGGGATGTTTAGCCACCAAAGCCGCATGCGTCTCTGGAGAATCTGTGACGGCTTTTGTCAAATTAGTGTAGACGAATCCCGGGCATACTGCGTTAACTCGAATCTTTTTGTTTGCCACTTGCAACGCGAGGTCTCGTGTCAGCTGTAATACACCCCCCTTACTTGGGGGGTAGGGGGAAAATCCATCCGACAAAAACATCGCTGGGTCGTAGCCTACAAATGACATTATTGAAGCTAGATTAACGATGGCTCCACCGCCGGATTGGAGCAGGGCTGGTACCGCGGCATGGCACATCAGCATCGTGCCCTTCAGGTTTACACTTATCACTTCGTCCCATCTCTGCTCAAAGTCAACATTGTCGCCCACTGATCTAGCACTTATACCCGCCGCGTTGACCACGATGTCAAGATGGCCAAATAGGCCTACGGCAGCCCCCACCCATCTGATGCAGTCGTTTCTAACGCGCACATCCCCTCGATCCGTTTCCAATTGATTCGGCGCATGGGAGAGTTCGGGAAAAGTAATAATTTCACGGTCGACTGCCAATACTCGGGCGCCTTCTGACATAAACCGTTCGACAGTGGATCGGCCAATTCCCGACGCAGCACCGGTAATGATTGCGACTTTGTCGTTCAGACGATTAGACATATATATGAATTAATTACACTACTTACTTCACGTAGACACGTAAGTATAAATTTGAAACCCTTCGCACTGCCGTGATTGAACCTGGGTTGGGTGAAAGAGATCTATTGTGACACATTCACCCCCGCGTTCAGTATTTCTCACTCGCTCTGATTCGGGATATAGTTGAATGACGATACACGTAAATCCCCTGGCGCGACAAATAGTCGTCAGGCGGACATTGCCTTGAATAGCACTCGGTATGCCTGTGACTTCCAAGTTAGTGGCAGTAATGGTAACTGTGAACTCGTTTCTGGCAGGGCTGGTCGCGTTACCGGTTCGCGCAGACAGTCACCTCCCATTTGATTGGGTACGAAATCTGAATAGCACGGCCTGGGGCTATAGTCAGGTTGAAGATCCCAGCGAATACGGATCAAATCGCCTGGTAGAAAGGTTTGAGCTCCGCATGGGGGATTGTGGCAAAAACGAGACCGAAAATGACTGTAAATCCAATCAGGAACGCATAGAATTAGTCGAACTTGAACGACCTGCCGTAGCCCTCAGCGGTGAAATCTGGTACCGCTGGAAGGTGTACTTTCCTGAGGATTACAAAAACATCTATCCGGCCAAAACACATCACACCCGATTTATTGAGAAGGGCGACAAGGTAATTTGGTCATTCGCAATCGGGAGTACCGGCGTTTTCTGGCTGGGTAGCCACGTCTCGGATGAATACACCTACTATCCGCTAATCGACGAGGAGGAACTCTTGTCTCAGTGGCATGAATTGAGTGTCCACGCGAAGTGGGCGTCGGATAGTGGATTTTTTAAGATATGGGTCAACAATGTCCAGAAAGTCGACTATAAGGGTACAACTTGCCGGGACTGTCGCCTGCGTCTCAGTTACGGAATCGTACGCACTGGACTAGATCAATTTCATAAATCGTATCCAGAAAATGATCTGCCAACACAGGTGATCTACTATACGGGACTTGAAAGAAGTGCCACTGGCATTGACTACCCGGGTTATGTTCCACCTCAAACTACTAACACCACCACTGCAAGCGAACAGCCCCAAACGTTTAAGCCAGTGTTGATTATCGAACCCAACAGAAAGAAGACACTGAAGGAGATCACACAGGGCGCAGACCAACTCGAACTGGATAAAGGCGCTGCAGAGATCCCTGACAGCGATAGAGATTGACGGTCTGAAAAACAAACAAATTCCACGAAAAGGATAATGAAGGACGAAAAAATATTTATTACTGCCGAAGAACTGCACCGGGACTCATTTTTGCTGGCAAACAACATTCTTCAAAGTGGATTCCGGCCTGACTATATCGTTGGAATATGGCGTGGTGGCACGCCGGTAGGCATTGCGGTACAGGAATTTCTCGACTACTCTGGTATCGAAACCGATCACATTGCAATTCGAACGTCTCACTACACAGGCATAGACCAGACAACACCAAATGTACAGGTGCACGGACTAGGTTATCTAATACGTAAAGTAAATAAGCAGGATTCACTTCTCATTGTGGATGACGTGTTTGATACGGGAATGAGCGCTGAAACTGTAATCGTTGAGCTTTCAAAGCGTGCTCGCCTGAATACACCCGGCGACATCCGTATTGCGACACCCTGGTATAAGCCCTCGAAGAATAAAACGGGGCGGGCGCCTGACTATTTTATTCATGAAACCGCCCAGTGGCTTGTTTTCCCTCACGAACTCACAGGACTGACACCTGAAGAGGTTTGCCGTGGAAAGCCGGAAATCGCTGATATTATTGCTTCGGTACACACACCAAAGCTCACCAGGTGACTAACCCTGATTCCTATAGCGATGGGGAACGAATCAGTGTTACCGTAACAATAACGCCAGAGAGATCCTGTCGATTCTCCGCCTTAACCGACCCGCCATGAAACTCGGCGATGAGGCGCACGACGTATAGCCCAAGTCCCAGGTGTGCCTCACGAGCGTCTTTAGCACTGGAAACCATCGGATCGAATAATCTATGTTCGATGTCCTGGGGAAGGGCGGGCCCCCGATTAAGAACAGATAGGGAAATTAGTTCATGAGCGAGGCCGATCTGAACAACAATATCGCCAATAGTGCTGAAACGTATCGCGTTATCAACGAGCTTGTCCAAAAGCTGGGCCATTCGATCGGGGACTCCTTCGGTGTGGAATGGACCAGGCAAGGCGTCGATCCTGATTGTCCGATCCGTATAAACCTGTTGATACCCCTCTACACAAGAAGTAACGAGTTGCTTGAGATCGAACCTTTCGAACTGGTCTGATTCTTGTTCCAAGGCTTCTTTTAGGCTTGCAGCCTCTGTCAAACTGGTCAGTATCGAGCGAAGTCGGTGTACACCCTTTTGTGCGCGCAGAAGATACTTGTTATCGCGAAGGTCCTGGTTGGTATATTGAAGGTTTTCGAGTGAAGAATTCACGACGTTAAGGGGGTTGTGCATCTCGTGGGCCAGTGTGTCGGGCAGTTTTTCAAGATACCTGGTGTACTGACCAAGATTCTGCAACATGGCAGAAATACTTCGCGTCAGACTGCCAAGTTCATCGGCAGCACGCGTGCCGGATCTGATGTTGTCTCGAAGCAGCCGGCCTTCGGTTGTGGTTGCCTGTTCGGTTTCTCTCTGCAGCCGTCCGACTCGGTAAGTCAGTCTACTGGCAAACACAAGGATTATGATCGTCAAAAATAGAAATACGCCAAGGAAAAGGAGCATAAAGCGCCGTAGGGTTTCATATTGAAGCGCCAGCAACCGGTTTCCGCTCTGCTTCACCAGAATAGCCCCTTGTATTTCTCCTTTTGCCCATATAGGCAGGGCACTGACTATCAGTTTGGCATCACCATGTCGCCGACGTTCACTGACCTGAGAGCCGCTGTTTATTACATTCAAAAGGATACGAAGGTCTTCCTTAGATGAATCGACTGGCATGTCTTTGAGCCCGCCTAGGGGTTGGCGCAGCACCCAGTCGTACAAGGCCAGGGTCGCGGACTCGATACGATTCAACCATGTTTTATCGGCCATACGCGTCCGCTGTATTGTCAGCCGCCCGGGATAGAGACTCCCCAACTCTGCACGTAACCGAAAATCCTTGTCCCATATCCGTATGTTGGCCTCAGAAAGGTAGATGGGTTCGACCAGCTTGGCCAGTGCGGGGGTCATCAGTCGCACCCGACCAAGATTGTGAGCAAAAGGATCGGGGTCGGTAGAAATGCGCCCAGTTATCTCACGTGCCACCGGGTCGTCCACATCAATAATCTCAAATTTGACCCTCGCTCTTTGGCCGATAATATCTTTAGGAATTCTCACTTTAATGAAGTAACCGTCGTCGCCGGGTTGAATCACTGCAGTTATGTCTTTAAGCGCGTCGCCGGTTTCCAGCTCATGCCAGCCAGTCTTCATTGAATAGACACTCATCCGTCCTTCCTCTCTCGCAACTAAAAGGTACCGCCTGAGTTCAATCCCAAATGCCTGAATTGTGACTCGCAGCTGATCGCTGTTATCCAGGCTGACTAACTCCGGGTCTCTGAACACGACGTAATCGTCTGTAACTTCAAACATCGCATAAACGAACGAGCCATGAGTGCCTAGAGCGTGACGAACAGACAGAGAATGCGGCCTGTAGTCTATCGTGCATTCGAAAAACCCGGTCCCCGTGTATTCACGGATATCCTGAAAAGACGATCTCCAATCGTCTGCTTTGGAATCGATCGAAAGAGAGTTACTCAGTTCAGTTGGTAATACTTCGAATGACTGTCCAAGGACTTCCGGCACACCAACATCAGGGTCGAATAAGTCTTCTCGGTTCGAAAGCAAACTTGCGATCCCTTCAGAAGTTAGTTCGAGCACCTGTTGCTGTCCCTCCAGCAAAAAGTTTTCCATTTCGCGGACCGATTTATAGCCCATCCATGGAATAGTCAACAGTGAGAGCACCAACAGCAACAACTTGGTTCTAATCTTGAGCCCGGTTCGGATGGATTGACGCTTTGGCTTACCCTTTCCAGGTTGTCGATGGGTGAAGGACTTATCGATTGTCTGTATCGTGGTCACGGCATCTAGTCGTGGGCCCATTTATAGCCGGTGCCATGAACAGTTTGTATTCGATCAAAAGTGGGATCAATGAGCCTGAACTTGTTTCTGACACGACGGATATAGCCGTTGATCGTGTTTCTTTCCACCAGGCCTTGGCGCGTGACATCGTTCAGTGCCTCGTATGTCTTGACATGGCCAGGTCGACGAGCCAGTGACTCAACCAACCAGAACTCCGTCAATGTCAGATTCACGATTTCATTTCGCCACACAACCGACATACTTCTTTCATCTATTTCTAGATGATCTACCTTTATTGACGCTTCGGAATCTACCGGTTGTTGAAGCTGTTCAGCTATTCGAAGCAGGGCATGAACTCTGGCAACCAAGAATTCAAGGCTAACCGGTTTGGTGATGTAGTCCCAGGCTGTCATCCGCTGGGACGAGATGCGATCGGCATCACTATCCCGAGCGGTCAGAAAAATAACAGGGAGGTGAGGGCTCATGTTCCTGAGTTCCATACACAACTCAAAACCACCGTCCATATCCTCACCCAACATGATGTCCAGGATAGCAAGATCTGGAAGTGACTTTTGGAATCCAGCCTGCGCTTCTGGTTTACTGCCATATTCTTGGATCTCGTAGCCCTGCGCTGCGAGAACATCCGCGTAGTTTTCGCGTTGATCAGAATCGTCTTCAACAACGGCTACTATTTTCATGTTGTAGCTCTCAGTTGGTTGGTTGCAGCATCAAATATTCAAGATTACGTACCGATCGTCTCAGCGGTGAACTTACTCAAATGTACTCCAAAAAACAATAAAACCAGGATTACCCTGCGATTACCATCAATCCGACGCCTGGAAACCAGTTCAAATTACTACAGTTTTGGTTGGCGAAGAACCCTGTCGAGCAAGAAATGTCGAAGATAGTATTTGTACCGCTAACAGACGAAATGGTATTTGAGCACCCGGAAATGATTACGGGGCCCATCACGACCTATAAAGCGACCACTC
This sequence comes from Gammaproteobacteria bacterium, assembly GCA_022450155.1. Classification (NCBI taxonomy): domain Bacteria; kingdom Pseudomonadati; phylum Pseudomonadota; class Gammaproteobacteria; species Gammaproteobacteria bacterium. The sequence goes on from JAKUQR010000019.1 coordinate 21,586, forward strand.
TAACAGCGGACGATCGTTCTTTAAACACGAAGAAATCGCTTCATGCCCCTGGTGCCTACCTGAAAGGCGATATGGTCAGCGGTTTCGACGTTGTCTATCTATCCGATGAGCCAATAAAGGGATATCAGGGGTAAAAAACCGCGGTTAGAGCCGCGGTTTTTTGCTTGGCTAAGTATTCCGCAGGGGTGGGGGTGTATCCTGCTTTTCTCGTCCAGGTCGCACTGGACGGGTCGCACTGGGCCTGAGGCGAGGAGCCGAAGAGCGATCGCCGCCGATAGCCAATTTGTCGACAGACATATCGATAGAGCCTTTAAATTGGCAACCATCTTCGAGAACAACTCTCGGTGCTCGAATGTCACCCGCGACCTGACCAGTGGGGGTTACCAGAACTTGTTCTGTACCGCGAAGTTCCCCTTTGACTTCGCCTTCAACTCGGATCACACGAGCATTGATGTTCGCAGTGACACGACCATTTTTACTGACAACAAGTGAGTTTTCCTTGAAATTAACAGTACCTTCGATCGTACCATCAACAATCAGGTCCTCTTCGCCCGCAACATCACCATGGATGATGATAGAGGAGCCTATGGTTGCTGCTTTCTTGGCCGATGAACTCTGCGCCTTGGGCGCAGTAGTGGACGGCTTGGCGGTGGTGTCTGTTTTTTCGGTATCCGGTAGTTGGTTTTGACTCATGGTGATGTCCTTTGGGTATCAAATAGGTAATTGCCTCATAGGCCTTAGGGGCAGTAATCAGTAAATCCCCGATAGGGGAGACATTGTCTACTGAGCGACCGTCTAGCGTCAATTGGCTGAGGTGGTAAATTCGTGCATATATCTTACTTAACATAACATACATTATGCGTAGTGACTACATCGAATACAGCTGACATTGTAACTATTTAATCCGTCATCAGTGATTTTGCCGCGTGGCCAGAGGAAACAGTTGGAAAAAGTTATCTGTGGTCTGTTGTGCCAATAAATCAAGCTCAACACCTCTGAGTTCTGCCAGGAAACTCGCCGTATCCGCGACAAACGCGGGCTCGTTCGTGCGACCACGATGAGGTACAGGTGCAAGATATGGCGCGTCCGTCTCGACCAGTAGTCGGTCATCCGGTACTTTGCGAGCGACCTCCCTGACTGAGTCAGCATTCTTGAAGGTCACAATTCCGGATATAGACACATAAAAGCCCATGTCCAGAGCTGCTTTGGCAGTCGCCCAGTCTTCGGAAAAGCAATGCATGACACCACCCGCCTCTGAAGCATTTTCTTCCCGCATTATGGAAATCGTGTCTTCGTTTGCACCTCTTGTATGGACGACGAGTGGTTTGCCGAGTTCCCTCGAAACCGTGATATGTTTTCGGAACCGATCCGATTGCCATTTAAGATCACCCTTTGACCGGTAGTAATCCAGACCGGTTTCTCCTACGGCGACAACAATGGGGTCCGCGGCCGCTTCTCGGAGCTTCACATATTCAGGCGAGTCAAGTATTCCTGGATCGTGGTTTGGGTGTACACCGGCAGTCGCGAACACATGGGCATATCTATGGGATATTTGTTTAATATTCTCCAGATCTTCTAGATTTACCGCTATGCAAAGCAGGTAACTTACACCGACTGCCTTTGCCCGCTCCAGTACCCCGTCCAGATCCTCGGACAGTTCAGGAAAATCGATATGACAATGTGAATCGACCAGTATCAACGGCTAAGCCCCCGACGGTTCGCGAAAAGACAATTTGAATGCGATGTCTTCCAGGAATAACTGCTCGTCGACTGACTTCTTGGGCCAACTGAGAAACCTGCCGATCTCGAAATAAACTGAGAATAGTACTTCCCTAAACTCCAGGGCAACATTCGGGGAAATCAGAACCGGGACATCAGCATCATGGTCGGGTCTGACCGACTCCTTCAAGCCGCGATATATCTCCGATTGAATCACCTTCAGGGTACACCCTATGTCGTACATGCCTCTCTGGCGCGTAAAAGCACCCGCGCTGAGCTTGCCGGAGACTAGATTAGCCAGTCCTTCGATCAACTCTTGGTGAGCATCTAACTGTTCTCTTGTATTCATTTGGAGCACTTGATAAGGGCCCAGCCCGTGTGTAATCAGTTGCTGTGCGACGCTAAAATCTACCTTATGTTCGGTCGTCAGCCATTCGATAGATTCTTCGCTAGTAGGGTCGTCAAGATCGAGTCGACTGCAGCGACTACGTATTGTCGGCGGTAAACTGCCTGGGAACGAAGACAACAACAGAAAATAGGTCCCACTAGTCGGCTCCTCTAGTGATTTTAGAAGTGCATTCGCCGCATTCAGGTTAAGCGCGTTGGCTGGATAGATCAGACAGACTTTGCTTGACCCTAAACCAGGGGTTTTGTTCAGAGCATCGGTGACTGCCCGTATTTGATCTACGGTGATGATGCTTCTGACAGTCGTCCTTCGTGCCCTTTTTGTGGAATCCTCTTCGGCGTATCTGATCGAGTGACTTCTGAATCTAAGATCACCGGTTTCCTCCGCTTCTTCGGTTGAAACAACATGCAGATCCGGATGTGCCGCTCGTTCGAACATCTGACATGAAGTGCATGTCGTACAGGGTCCGTCACTGCCCCCCGCATCGCATAACAACAGTCTGGCAAGTTCCATGCCAAGATTCAGTACACCCGTACCCTGTTTGCCGACAAGTAAGGTTGAAGAAGGTATACCCTGGGGTCTTAACTGCAACGAGCGCCACAGGGCCTGATGCCACGGGCTAACCGCCATTTTCCTGCTCTGAAGGGCTCATCATATTTTCAACTTCAGTCCTGATGGCCTGGTGTACCTGGGCAATAGTACCTGACGCGTCAACCAGGGCAATACGTGAACGACACTGACGATATCTTTCCAGATAAGCTTCCCGGACCCGCCGCTTAAACGCGAGATCCTGCTGTTCTATCCGGTCATGGGCTTCGCCGCGACGTGTTAACCGAAGAATGCCCTGCTCCACTGGCAAGTCCAACAAAATCGTTTTATCCGACGTAAAGTCACCCTGAACAAAAATCTGCAAGCCTTCTATATCTTTTATTGCGACCTGACGACCACCACCTTGGTAAGCAAAAGTCGCATCTGTAAATCGATCTGACAATACCCATTGTCCGCTGGCTAAGCGTGGCTTGATCACCTCAGTGATGTGCTGTGAACGCGCCGCAAACATCAGCAACAATTCAACTTTGTCATCAATAGGGTCGGAGCTGTGAAGAATGATGTCCCTTAACGCCTCGCCGAGCCGGGTGCCACCAGGTTCGCGGGTCATGTATGCATCAATACCCCTTCCTCTCAAATAGTCTGATAACAGTTCAATCTGAGTCGTTTTGCCGGAGCCATCTCCACCTTCTAACGTAATAAAGTGCCCCTTGTTGTTACTGGCTTTTAGATTCATTCCTTCGCCGGTAGGTTTTTACGGCTTGTTGATGTTCCTCAAATGTCTTTGAAAATTGGTGCGTGCCATCACCTTTGGCGACGAAATAGAAGAAGTTATGTTCTTCAGGATGCGCAGCCGCAAAGAGTGAAGCCCAACCTGGGCAGCTGATCGGTGTTGGTGGGAGTCCATTCCTTGTATAGGTATTGTAAGGGGTGTCTTTAGCCAGATGTTCTCTGGTCAGAGCACCGGTAAATTCATCGCCCAGGCCATAAATTACGGTAGGGTCGGTCTGCAATCGCATGTTTTCTCGCAGTCGATTGATGAATACCCCACTTATTCGTGGTTTCTCATGCGCAACAACTGCTTCTTTTTCTATGATCGAAGCAAGAATCAGCAGTTCATACGTGCTTTTTAGCAAAAAGCCATTCGCTTTTCCTGACCAGGCCTCCTGAAGTTTCACCGTCAAATTCTTGTTTGCGCGCTGCAAGATGCTAACAGGAGTGTCGGACCTAACGTAACGATAGGTATCTGGGAAAAACAATCCCTCGAGCACTTTATGGTCGGTGTCGATCGCTTGTTTGATCAGTTCTGATGTCAAGTCACGCTCTTCTCTGTAGAGCGATGTGACAGAATCCAACCGGCCAATCATGTCGCTAAGTGTGAAGCCTTCCGGAAAGGTGATTGAGTGTTCGATTACTTTACCAGCGACCACCTGAGTGATGATCTCTTCCACGCTGTCCCCTGTGCTGATCGCATATTCCCCGGCTTTCAGACTCGTTGACCGCCCAGTTGCCATTACCCAGACCATGATGGGTAAAGGCCATTCAAGATCACTTAGCTGTGTCATCATTTCTGCAAAGTCGCGCAGACTGCTGCCGGTCTCAAGGAGAAGTACGTTGCTGCGTAAAACACGCGGTTCGTTCGCCGCCTGCTGAAGGTAGGTCATCGCAATCACAAGAATAAAAACCACACCTGCTATGCTTATGAGAACGTGTTTTGACACGTTATGTCACCCTGACAGATTCTTAGCCGTCTTTTATGCCCTGCTATAGTTCGAGCGGGTAGCCATAATCACCTAGTCCAGATCAGGCGCCATGATTCAGCCTAGGTAACGCCTGAACACGAGAGTGCCATTGGTTCCACCGAACCCAAATGAGTTGCTCAATGCCGTACTGATGCCAACTTCCCTAGCTGTACCCGGTACATAATCCAGGTCGCAGTCCGGATCGGGTGTCTCAAGATTGATTGTTGGCGGGATCACACCATGATAAAGCGATAAAACTGTCGCCACCGCTTCAACACCGCCCGCCGCACCGAGTAGATGCCCTAGCATAGATTTGTTTGAACTGATCATCAGCTCGTAGGCGGCTGGACCGAAAGTCCTCTTTATTGCGAGAGTCTCACCCAGGTCACCCTGGGGTGTAGAAGTGCCGTGAGCATTGATGTAGTCGATTTCACTGGAATCAATGCAACCGTCGCTCAGCGCTTTTGCCATACATCTAGACGCGCCCTCCCCTCCAGTCGAAGGCTGCGTCATGTGGTGCGCATCTCCGCTCATACCAAACCCTGTCAGTTCCGCATAGATTCTCGCGCCCCTGGCTTTCGCATGCTCCAGTTCTTCCAAGACCATCGTGCCGGCACCTTCACCAAGGACGAACCCGTCTCGCTCGATGTCCCAAGGACGACTCGCCCTGGTGGGATCATGATTTCTTCGACTGAGTGCCTTAGCCGCACCAAAACCGGCCATAGACGTTGGGGTGATACTCGATTCAGTACCCCCGGCAATCATGACTGTTGCCTCACCGTATTGAATCAATCGAGCCGCCATCCCTATGCTATGAGTTCCGGTTGTACAGGCTGTTGCAATGGCCAGATTTGGACCTTGCGCATCCAGCATAATGGATAAATTTCCGGAGACCATATTGATGATACTGCTGGGAATATAGAATGGAGAAACCCTTCTGGGTCCTTTTTCTAGCAACGTGCTCGTAGTTTTTTCAATCGTCTCCAGGCCACCTATTCCCGCCCCAATCAAGATACCAAAGCGGTCTTTATCGAGTCCACCATTCAGGCCCGCATCATCGTAGGCCTCCAGGCCCGCGACCACACCCAGTTGTACAAATCGATCCATCTTCCGCGCATCTTTGCTAGAAAGGCGTACCAGTGGATCAAAATCCTGAGCTTCACCAGCAATGGAAGATGGATAACCGGTCGCGTCAAAAAAGCTGATAGGGGTAATACCTGCCCGACCTTCAATCAGAGCTGACCAGGTTTCCGGCATGCCACAACCTACTGGCGTGATACAACCTAGACCGGTGACCGCAACTCTGTGTCTAGCCATTTAATCGATGCTATAACTAGAAAAGCCGCGCTTAGCGTTTCGCTAAGGCGGCTTCTTGATTCAGGTCAGTAAGTCTGCTATCAACCGCTAGCGCTCGCATTAATAAAATCTATCGCCTGCTTGACCGTAGTGATCTTCTCAGCCTCGTCATCGGGTATCTCGGCGTCAAATTCTTCTTCCAAGGCCATTACAAGCTCCACTGTATCCAGGGAGTCCGCACCCAGGTCATCAACAAACGAAGCGTCAGGTGTTACCTGGTCTTCAGCTACACCAAGCTGTTCGACGACGATTTTTTTTACTCGATCTTCTATGGTGCTCATTGGTTTACTAGTCTCCCTAGGTATTGCAGCTGCAGGTCATGGCGACATTATGGGCCAGACTCCGATGCGACAGGGTTTCCCATTGGCGCGCATTAAACAATATTACCCAACTGAAGTCCATCACAGGGTGTGCGAAACGTTCATTGTATCAATCTTAAACAAGCCGGCTATTGAGCCCAGCCAGAGTCGATATTATAGATCAATACATGCCACTATGTGACTGAATATCATCCGATAAAATGCTTAACCCATATACATCCCGCCGTTGACATGTAGAACCTGTCCAGTGATGTAGGCGCCCGCATCAGAGGCCAGAAATGCCACCAGCGCGGCAACCTCATGGGGGTAGCCGAGTCGCCCCAACGGCACGGACTCAATCAGGCGTTCACGCTGGCTTTCCGGCAACCTTGTCGTCATATCTGTATCGATAAAGCCGGGTGCGACCGTATTAACGGTGATGTTCCGGCTTGCAACTTCTCGCGCTAATGCGCGGGTGAATCCGATCATGCCGGCTTTTGCCGCTGCATAGTTCGATTGTCCCGCGTTACCGGCGCTGCCAACCACAGAGCCAATGTTAATTATTCGGCCATGACGTGCTTTGGTCATTTTGCGTAACACAGCTTTTGAAAGTCTATATAACGACTTTAAATTCGTGTCTATGATGTCATCCCAGTCTTGTTCCTTCATTCTGAGTAGCAGGCTATCTCCCGTTACACCGGCGTTGTTTACGAGCACGCTTACAGAGCCATACTCAGTCTCTATTTCGCCCAGCAGTTTATCCACTGATTCTTGATCCCTGACATCTAATCGACACCCTTTGCCAGGGATTTCTATTTTTTTGAAAGATTCGGTAATGGTATGAGCACCCTCTGCAGTGGTGGCTGTTCCAACGACAAGACAACCCGCACTTCCGAGTGCTTCACATATAGCTTTGCCTATACCTCGACTACCACCCGTCACCAGGCAAATTTCAGCCATGAGTTCTTTTTTTACAATGTCGAACCGAACCTACGCTCATGATCTAAAGCCTATTCAGCCAAATTTCTCAAGCTGGTCCAGATTACGCAGGGATCTGTTGTTCATTCAACTGGCCAAGATCGTCACGTATCTGAGCAACCAGGTTATTGGTGACAGCTGTTTGAGCCACCTTAATAGCGTGCGCAAACCCTACTTGATCAGTGCCTCCGTGACTCTTAACAACCGTACCACTCAAACCCACTAAAACTGCACCATCGTAGCGTCTATGATCTATTCGAGTACGAATTGCTTTGAGTACCGGTGCGGACAAAGCCCCTAAAAACCGTGACCACAATGATCGCATATATTCCTCCCTTACGGCCTTTGTCAGCATCTGCGCCAAGCCTTCGCTGGTTTTGAGTGCAACATTGCCGGCAAAACCATCACAAACAATGATATCGACTTCACCACTGAAAATATCATCTCCTTCTACATAGCCGATAAAGTTGATCGGACTGCTCTGGAACAACTGATACGCTGCTTTGACGGTCACGTTTCCTTTGACCTGTTCAGTTCCGATATTGAGAAGCCCTACCGTGGGATGAGGGTTGTTTTCGAGTGTCCGAACTAAACTGGCACCCATCATGCCGAATTGCAGAAGGTGCTCAGGCAAACTTTCTACATTGGCGCCAAGATCCAGTATGTGTACGTGGCCATTGGCTCGTGGGAGTGCGCTAACAATAGCAGGTCGATCTATTCCAGGTAGTGTTTTCAGCACAAACCGAGCGGTAGCCATGAGAGCGCCTGTGTTCCCTGCGCTGACACACGCATCAGCTTTTCCAGCTTTTACGAGATCAATTGATATCCGTAGAGAGGAATTCTTTTTGTTCTTAAGCGCCGAGACAGGGGATTCGTCCATTTCAACGACTTCTGTCGATCCAACTATCTCCAGCCTGGGGTGAGACTTATTCGAACCCAGTGCTTTCTCAATTGAGTCGATTGCACCCACCAGGGTGATTGAAAGATCTGGGTTTTCTTGTACCATCGAGCATGCCGCAGGTACGGTAACGGATATGCCGTAATCACCCCCCATCGTGTCGACGGCGAGAGTAGTATTCACCTCAGTAGCTATCTCGCTTTTCTGCCTGTTTACGCCCGAGCTGCGCGAACCGAGTGTGGCGATTCAAACACTACTCAGATACGTCTCGGTCGCTGACGACCTTTCGTCCGCAATAATAGCCGTCAGCTGTCACGTGGTGTCTACGATGCAGTTCCCCAGAAACTGGGTCAGTTGACAATGTCGTGCCGGTCAGCGCGTCATGTGATCGCCGCATACCTCTTTTCGATGGGGTTTTCCTGTTTTTTTGAACAGCCATAAGTAATCTCTTGTTCTAGAATCTAATTCTTGGAGAACCCAGAATACGGGCCAAGCCACTCTGGGCAGATTGATGGATAAACGAGCACGAATTTTATTCTTTGCAGCTTAAAGTGTCAAAAAACTCAAAAAATCAGGAACTTGTTCTTGCGTCTTCTTCCCGATACCGGCGCGAGCTTCTAGAAATGCTATTCATGCCCTTCCGGGTTGTGCCTCCTGACATTGATGAATCGGCGAAAAAAGGTGAGGACGCAACTACGCTTGTCGAACGACTTGCGAGTGAGAAGGCCCAAGTTGTGGGTCAACAAGAAGCGCGTGCTTTGATCATCGGGTCAGATCAGGTGGCTGTATACGCCGGTCAGATCGTCGGCAAACCAATCGACCGAGAAGATGCAATCTCCCAGCTTGAACTCATTTCTGGAGGCAAGGCAGAACTGCTGACCAGCGTAGCAGTGATAAACACACTCACGGGGCACACCCAGGTTCAAACAGTGCCAACGTTGATCCAGTTTAAAGAACTGAGTCGCACAGCAATCGAATACTATCTCGATATTGATAAGCCTTACGACTGCTGTGGAAGTGTCCGCATTGAAGGACTGGGTATCACATTACTGAAAAGTATTCGGTCCGAGGATCCTACCGCGGTGATGGGACTGCCTATGATCACGTTGGTATCGATGCTTGAAAAAGAAGGGATAGACCCATTGACGATGGGACCTGTGAAACTAGGTTGAGCCGATATTTGTCTCCGAACTGACCTCTAACGAGTCGCCTATCAATCGATAGGTGTCGTCCTCCAAATATATCCCCCCATCGGACTCGATGATGCTTAACGCTTGAAGCGGTTTGCCTCTGCAGGGACCGCCGGCACATGCCCCCGTTTTTGGATCATAAAGCGCACCGTGGGTCGCGCAAACCAGATACTGGCCATCATTGTCAAAATATTCGCCCAGGCTCCAGTCCAGTTCCAGCGCCATATGTGCACATTGGTTGAGAAAACCTGTAACACCCTCAGCAGATCGAACCACAAAAGCCGGGTAAGTTCTTGCCTGATCTGTGACCTTGAAGCGAAGTCCTCTGCCCCCAGTTGTCAAAGAATCGGATCGACAAACCAGCTTATCGTTGATTGTAACGTTCGACGCCATAACCTAATTTGTTAGCTCGAAACACGGTAGTTTCTTGAAAGAAGTCCGGCCTCGGGTCGTCGCAAATCCTTTTGTTACAACTTTGGCTTCGCCGGCATGAGTTGTTCAAAGTCATCTGGGAATGGGGCCTCTACTTTTAACAAAGCATCGGTTTCAGGATGTTGAAGTACAATTCTAGTCGCATGCAGCAGTTGTCTCTTTATTCCCAACTGCGCCAAATTCTGGTTGTGCGAAACGTTGCCATATTTACGATCAGCCGCAACCGGATATCCAACTGATGCTGCATGGACACGTATCTGGTGCATCCGCCCTGTCATTAGCTTAACCTCGACCAGGGTATATCCATTTATGCTTCTAAGTGGTTGAAAAATCGTCCGAGCGGGGCTCCCGCTCGAAGATAGTACGACTCGATTAACTACGTTGCCTCGGGTTTTCTTTAAAGGTGCTTTAACCTCGTGAACACCACCTTCCCACTCCCCCACCACAATAATATGATAGGTTTTGTAGACATGTGCCGATTCCTTCTGTCTGCGCAGGCTGGCATGAAGAGATCTGAGACAGTCTGGTGTTTTACACAGAATCAGACAGCCCGATGTATCTTTATCCAGTCGGTGGGCTAACTCAAGAAAGCTGTCGGCGTAACGCTCTGCTCTTAGTAGATCGATAATACCACCGGCAAGACCTGTGCCCCCATGCACCGCAATTCCAGGGGGCTTGTTCACCACCAAAAGTGATTGATCTTCATAGAGTGTTTGGATCAGATCGACCTTTGACAAATCCAGCACACCAACCGAGTCACGACTCGCCGTTCTAACTGGGGGAATCCGCACCTTATCTTTGTACCGGAGCCGATAATCGGGTTTGACTCTTCCGCTATTGACCCGCACCTGGCCATCTCTGATGATTCTATAGATGTGACTCTTGGGGACACCCTTGAGTATTTTGCGTAAATAGTTGTCCAACCGCCGGGTTGCAGACCTTTCATCGACCTCCAAGAGTGTCGGGCGACCAGCCTGGGGACTGGCTATTTCATCTGAGCTAACCATCACTTTGTTTGCCTGGAAAAGAGGCGAATGCTATAATCTTTTGAGTTGTAGAGGAAAAATACCGTGTAAGCGCGTGCTATAGCAAGCATTGTAAGCGCCCGGTTTGAGAGATTTTCGGCACTGTGGGAAGCATGATCGGCCCAATTTGGTCCTCCCAGAGTGCCCGGAGAGCACAGTCAGTCGCCAGGTAGTTACCTGGCAAATATCTGACTTACTGACAACAGGCAGTTCGGTAAATGATACACTGGCGAAACGCCAGCTGGAATATGCCAAGACACAGTGTCAAAACTGCTGACCGTTTAAACAATGCATAACAGGAATTGTAGTATAGCAACCGGGGTAACATAAGCTCGCCAATCTAGCGAGTCGTTTCCCATAGTCTACACCTGAAGCACTCTTCAATCAGTTATCTCTCAGGCCATCGGCCTTACGGTTTACGGATGCCCCGTAACCGCTTAGTTTGGCTTACCACGGGTACGACTTAATAACCGTCGCCATGTTGCCGTATTGCACATGAGTGGTGCACGTCACGGGACTTGGCGACCTGAAGGTGAGAGAAAACAATGAAAAGAATGCTATTTAATGCAACCCACTCAGAAGAGCTCCGGGTAGCGATTGTCGATGGTCAGAAATTGCTTGATCTAGACATCGAATCAGCCGTACGAACACAGCGCAAAGGGAATATCTACAAAAGTATTGTAACTCGCGTAGAGCCTAGCCTAGAAGCTGCCTTCGTAGATTACGGTGCCGACAGGCAAGGGTTTTTGCCCCTGAAAGAAATCTCCCGGTCGCACTTTGAGAACTATTCTCCATCGACACCTATGGCACAAGTCAAAATACAAGATGTTGTGTCTGTCGGTCAAGAATTCCTGGTTCAAGTGGAAAAAGACGAACGTGGTACTAAAGGCGCGGCGTTGACAACTTTTATTAGCCTGGCTGGTCGCTATCTCGTGCTCATGCCCAACAATCCTAAAGGCGGTGGAATTTCACGCCAAATTGAAGGTGATGAACGCACAGAACTCAGAGATGTAATGGCACAGTTGACTGTCCCAACTGCCCATTCGTTGATAGCCAGAACGGCCGGGATAGGCAAATCAACAGAGGAGCTTCAATGGGACCTGGACTTTCTGCTGCAGTTGTGGAATGCGATAGAAAAAGCCAGCGATGAAAAATCTGCTCCCTTTCTCGTTTATCAGGAAAGCAACTTGATCGTCCGAGCGATACGAGACTATCTGCGCGGTGACATCCAGGAAATTGTCATCGATCAGCAGGATATTTTTGAGCGTGCCAGTCGATTTATGCAGCAGGTTATGCCGCACAACATGGTTCGTCTCAAGCACTACCAGGACACCATTCCTCTGTTTTCGAGATTTCAGATAGAGCATCAAATCGAAAGTGCCTATTCTCGAAAAGTAACCCTAACTTCGGGTGGTTCATTAGTTATAGATCACACTGAGGCACTGGTGAGCATCGACGTCAACTCAGCACGCGCGACCAAGGGCTCAGATATTGAGGAGACAGCCCTACAGACTAATCTGGAAGCTGTGGACGAACTCGCCCGTCAGTTGAGAATACGTGATCTTGGTGGATTGATTGTAATCGACCTGATAGATATGACGTCGTCCTATAACAAGAAAACGGTAGAAGCAAGGTTGCATGATGCTGTTAAGAACGATCGCGCAAGGATTCAGCTGGGACATATTTCGCGCTTTGGCTTGCTTGAAATGTCAAGACAGCGCCTCAGATCTTCGATTAGCGAATCAAATTATAAATCCTGTGTGCTGTGCAAAGGTACTGGACAAATCCGAAATGTGACTTCATCGGCATTGAGCCTGCTTCGTATACTCGAGGAAGAAGCGCTAAAGGAAAATACAGAAGCGATCATAGCTGAGCTGCCCATTGATACAGCAACTTTTCTGATGAATGAAAAGCGTTACGAAGTCAGCCAGATCGAGAATAGACTGGGCACCCGTCTCGTTATAATACCTTCAGCACATCTGCAAGGGCCGCAACTGAACATCAGAAGATTGCGTAGTGAGGATATTGATGAGATGGGCTACCAGGCGAGCCACGAGCTTAAATCAGACCATACTTCCAATGACTCTCTGGAACAGTATTCTCCAGAGCAAAGACCACCCGAAGCAGCCGTTAAGCTGGAGCAACTCTCAACCAAGCCGCCCCCTATATCTCCGGCCGTTGCAAAACCATCCAAGGAACCATCCGCCAGTGGATTCTTTGCCAGGATACGCAATCTATTCTCCAAATCGATCGCATTATTGGAAGAAGAACCAGATACAACTGAAAAGTCGAAAACTCACTCTCGCAATCGTCGCCGTAATTCAGGACAGCATCGAGGGGGGTCGAACCGTCGCAGCCAGAAAAGCCGTGCTAATGCTGATAAAGGTTCAAGAGCTCCCGATTCCGATAATCCCAGGGGCCAAAACAGACAGGCCCGGGGCGGCTCACAACCTAATCGCCACCGCAGACCCCGTAATGATCGAAAAACAACGGACCAGGGAAACAGTCAACCCGCCAACCCAAATAGGTCCTCAAGCACTGCGACAAGTCAAAAGCCCAGTGCTCAGCAGGAAAGCAAGACGGGCACGGACCAGGGAAACAGTCAACCCGCCAACCCAAATAGGCCCTCAAGCACTGCGACAAGTCAAAAGCCCAGTGCTCAGCAGGAAAGCAAGACGGGCACGGAGGGCTAACGCCACTATGTCTTCTCGTTTGCCTTTAGTTAGCTGAGCTCAAGCTCGGCGATGCTCTCGATATGTGGCGTCTGAGGAAACATGTCGATGAGCCCGATGCGTTTCAGTATATAGCCATGTTCATTAACGAGGAGATTAAGATCCCTTGCCAAGGTCGCTGGATTACAAGATATATATATGACCCGTTCGGGTTTAAGCGATCCAACCAGCCACTTGCACACATTTAAAGCACCGGAGCGTGGAGGATCGATCAGTACCTTATTGAATGGGCCCGGGTCCCAGGTTTCTATGGAATCGGAATAGAGGTCAAAGTGCTCTACTTTGGCATTGCCAATCTTGTTCAACCGAACATTAGACCGTGCTCTTTGTACAAGACCGGGGTCCCCTTCTACGCCCAGTACACTACTGGCCGCACTGGCTAACGTTAACGTCAAATTTCCGACACCACAGAACAAGTCCAGAACGTTGTCCGCCGGTTTAAGTTCAAGCAATTCGACAGCCCGCTGAACCATCAACTCGTTTGTTGATGAATTTACTTGAATAAAATCGGTTGGAGAAAACTGAACTCTTATGCCGTTTTTAGAGAACCGATACTCAAGCATTGGTGGTTCCTCAGGGTATAGTGGTTTTACAGTACCTACCCCACCTGATTGCAGATAGACACAAGCATCGTGTGATCGTGCAAATTCTTCCAGCAATGTGCAATCATTGCCGCTAAGCGCCTCCAAATGTCGGAAGACCAGCGCAATTTGATTATCCCCCGCCGCAACCTCAACTTGTGGAATTCGATCGGGGCGGCTTAATTGAGTAATCAGTCTCTTGAGTGAGGGCAATAAATGTGAGATACGCTGATCCAGGGTCAGGCACCTGTCCAGATTGGTAACGTAGTTTTTATTCTTTTCTCGAAACCCAACCAAAACCCCACCCTTTTTCGGCACCAGTCTGACACCAAGGCGAGCTTTGCGTCTATAACCCCACGGGGATCCCCCAAGCGGCGGTAAAACTTGTTGGGGCACTATCCCCGAATCACGCTCCAACTGATCGAGCAATACTTGTTGTTTGATGACGTTCTGGTAACTGGCTTCAATGTGCTGCAGGGCGCAACCTCCGCAGATGCCGAAATATTCACAGTGCGGTTCGGTCCTCGATGGGCTCCTCTTGAGCACCTCTTCCACAACACCGAAACCATGAGAGTTCTTATTTTTGATCACGCGAAATCGCACCACTTCGGTAGGGAGAGCGAAATCTACAAACCAGACCTTGCCGTCCTGCCTGGCGATGCCCCGACAGTCACTGGATAATGAAAGTATTTCTGCCTCGATGACTTTCACGATTGTGAAGGCTTATCGTGTGGAAGGCTCCATTCCGATAGGAAATCAGCTATGTGAGGGCGTCCATCCTGAACCAAAGTAGACCGGACTCTGTCGATTTCCAGCTCATAGCTATCGGGTGTCAGATGACCTCGGATGTATTGGAAACGAAGGTAGATCAGATAAGTATTTAGCACATCCGTCTCACAATAATTGCGAATCGTTTCGATATGGCCCGCGTTGTATTGACGCCATACATCAGCGCCACTCATGCCCATTTTTCCAGGCAGCCCCAAAAGTTGCGCAATCTCGTCTAGGGGCGCTGTCGCTCTGGCCTGGAAACCCGACAGAACATCCATAAGATCAATATGACGCCAGTGATAACGGTTTACATAATTATTCCATCTGAATTCCCTGTCAGTATCGCCGGTTTCCCAGTAACGTGTTGAGATGGCACCGTTATACAGAGCCCGATAATGTATAACAGGGAGATCGAATCCCGAGCCATTCCAGGAAACAAGGATTGGATCGTATCGCTCAACACCACTGAAAAACCGCTCCAACAGCTCTTTTTCAGTTGAATCTGCGCTACCCAAACTCCAGACGCGGAAACCGTCATCCTCCTTCAGAGCAACAGCGATCGCGACTATACGATGGTAGTGAAGAGCCAGAAAATCGGAACCGCCAGTTTTTTGTCGTCGTCGGTGTGACATTGCACGAACGACCTCTTGATCATCAATGCCGTCTAACTCCAGCGCCTTCCTTCCAGATACGACGTCTGGTACTGTTTCTACATCAAAGACAAGGACTGGTGAGTTAAACACTGCTTCTCTTAGACAGTCTCAACTTCTATATCAACAGCATTACGGTATTGCTTTGGATGCCACATCGTCAATCTATCGACGACAAAATCAAATCTCTCAAGCCCTCGCCCCCTTTGGGTATAGATATCGGTTCAGGTGATTGTCTGATCGCGACATCCGGATCTTTCAATCCATGCCCGGTCAGAGTACAGACCACGACTGAGTTATCTTGAATATTTCCTTTTTCCATCTCGTCACAGAAACCCGCTATTGCAACCGCGGATGCCGGTTCACAAAAAACACCACTACGATCCGCTAGCGTTTTCTGAGCTCCGAGAATGTTCGCATCATCGGAACTCCTGAACCACCCGTTTGATTCAATCACGGCGGTTTTAGCTAGATTCCATGACTGTGGATTACCGATACGGATGGCAGTGGCGATTGTCTCTGGCTCCTCGATCGGACTACCAGACAAAAATGGCGCAGCTCCGGCGGCCTGACAACCAACCATACGCGGCCTGGCTGCAATGATTCCTGCTTCTGCATACTCGACATACCCCATCCAGTATGCGCTGATATTCCCAGCATTACCGACCGGAAGAAAATGATAATCCGGTGCGGAACCGAGTTCATCCACCACCTCAAAAGCAGCTGTTTTTTGGCCCTGCAGGCGGAAAGGATTGACTGAGTTGACCAGTGTGACGTCTGCTTCCTCGGGCATTCGTTTGACGATTTCCATCGCATCGTCGAAATTCCCTCCGATCTGGACGACCGTGGCACCGTGCATCATAGCCTGGGCAAGTTTGCCCACTGAAATCTTACCCGTTGGAATAACTACAAAGGCTTGAATGCCGGCGCGCGCAGCGTATGCTGCAGCGGATGCCGAAGTATTACCAGTCGACGCACAGATGACTGCCTTACTGCCGCTGTGTAATGCCATCGATAAGGCGACCGTCATCCCACGATCTTTAAAAGAACCTGTGGGATTAAGGCCTTCGCATTTGGCATATACCTCAATATTCCGTTTCCGATCTGACACAGCTGGCAGATGAACCAGCGGGGTACCACCCTCGTTGATATGTACTGCTTCAACATCAGGGGGGATCGGTAACCTATCTCGATAGGCTGCAACAATACCGCCATTAAGTTTTGGAATCGTCAACTCGACCGCACCTCGCTATCCATTGCTTCGATTCGAATTCGAACGACCTTTTCCTTGATCGTCTTCAAGTTCTCCAGTTCCGGTATGGCATGTGACATTCGGTTTTCGATCGTTTTGTGCGTGAGAATAACAATAGATACCGGTTTATCTCCAGAACTGGTCCCCTTCTGCCTTATAGATTCAATACTAATTTGATGCTCGCCAAGAATTCTGGCGATGTCTGCCAGAACCCCCGGTCTGTCCAGCGCCAGCAAACGAAGATAATAAGCAGTTTCAATATCTCCGATCGAACCACATTTAATTTGAGAAAGCTGCTCCGGTTGAAATGCCAGATGAGGCACCCTGTTCTCTGGATCTGTAGTCAAGGTTCTAACGACGTCAACAATATCTGCCACTACAGATGAAGCGGTTGGCTTAGCTCCCGCACCGGCGCCATAATGCAGCGTCGGGCCAACTGCATCACCATAAACAAGAATTGCGTTCATTACGCCATCAACGTTTGCCAGCAGGTGATCCGCCGGTACCAGACAGGGGTGGACTCTGAGTTCTATTTTTCCTTTGTGTTGCTTTGCTATTCCAAGATGTTTGATGCTATATCCGAATTCCTTGGCGTATGCTATGTCTTGCTGATGTATATCTGTTATCCCCTCAACGAAAACTGAATCAAAGTCTAGCGGGATGCCGAAGGCAACAGAGGACAATATAGTCAATTTATGTGCCGCGTCGATCCCCTCGACATCAAAAGAAGGGTCCGATTCAGCATATCCCAGTCGCTGAGCCTCTACCAGTACCCCACTGAAGGGAGTCGCTTTCTTATGCATTTCTGAGAGTATGAAGTTTGTCGTGCCATTTATGATTCCGATGACTCGCTCAATTCGATTGCCAGCAAGTCCTTCCCGCAGAACCTTGATGATAGAAATGCCGCCCGCAACCGCGGCTTCGAATGCGACCACCAACCCCTTTCCCAGAGCAACATCAAAAATCTCATTGCCATGAATGGCAATAAGAGCCTTGTTGGCCGTAACTACATGCTTGCCATGTTCCAGGGCTCTTAGAACAACTTCTCTTGCTGTTGATTCACCGCCCACTAACTCAACAATAAGGTCGATCTGCGGATCGTCAGTCACCTCGAACGGGTCATCAGTCAGTTGAAATTCACTGATTTCGCAAGCTCGTTGTTTGGCTATATCATTAACTGCCACGGCCCTGATATTGATCTGGCGACCTGCTCTACGAGTGATTTCCTCAGCATTTTCTTTGAGCAAATTGACCGTTCCAGCACCAACTGTGCCTAGGCCAATAATGCCGATTTGTACAGGTTTCATGTAGTAAGTGTAATGAACTCAGAGGTCGACTAAGAAACGTAGAGTCGAAGCTAAGCGCCCCTAATCGAGTTGGATTATCTGGCTATTTTATCGTATGTTGTGGAGATCTACGTAGTTGGTATCGACAATTTGTCGCCAAAACAACTGCCAAATGCTCGGCCACGAATAGTATGTCCCCAAGAATGGACAACGAACCCACCACAAATATGATCCGTGAATTCTCCCGCTCCCGCGTGATGATAGGGTCACGATCGTTTGATACCAGTTTCATCGTGACGCCGGACACGGTTATATCCCCGTGGCTAAGAAAGAATAGACAGACACTCAGTAGCTCTGATCTTCTTCCACTGCTTGCCCTTGACGTTGATATTCTGCTGGTGGGTACCGGACCGACCCAGGAAATTCCGAACCCTTCTGTTTACAGAGCTTTTGTAGACCAAGGAATATCCATCGAGTTTATGGATTCGGTGGCTGCGTGCAGGACCTATAATATACTTGCTGGGGAACAACGGCGAGTCGGCGCAGGCATTACGCTACCCGTTGAATAGCAGACAGAGCACAACTTATTATTTTCTTTCGGGCAGATACTTTAGCGGATCTACTGGTTTCCCATCTAAACGGATCTCGAAGTGCAGCCTAACCGTTTCTGCACCGGTACTGCCCATGTGTGCAATCAACTGCTCCGCCTGCACTGAATCCCCTTCATCGACCAATAACCGATTGTTGTGAGCATAAGCACTGAGGAAATGTTCGTCGTGCTTGAGTATCAGCAGAAGGCCATAACCCCTTAGACCGGATCCGGCGTAGACTATCTTCCCAGCCGCTGCTGCCAGCACTGGGCTCCCCTCGCTACCCAGTATGTCTATGCCGTTGTCACCGTCTGCCGCTGAAAACCCGCTGATCACACGCCCCGTATTTGGCCATGACCAGGCCTGTACCTGACTTGCGATAGCGCTAGATGAACGTTTTTTGATCGAACTGCCTGAGACTTTCTGGCCTTTCTCGGTAAGCGGCTGTGCACGTATTTCAGAGCTCACCAGCGCTTTGGCGACCGTCTGTGAGCTGTTTCCGTTAGAGCGTCCCTCCCTGTCAGGACCTAGTCGAATCTTCTGGCCAGGGCTCACCTGGTATGGGGATCTTAGCCCGTTCCAAAGCGCGACTTCACGATAGTCGAGTCCGAACTCCCATGAAATGGTATACAGCGAATCTCCTTCAGCCACTATACCTACTGGGTATCCTGATTTTTCCGGTGTCAGGTCACTGACCGGAATCACTGGGTTACCACTACAGGCGCACAGCAACAAGGTCATTGACACAGCAGTGGTTAGTTTGGTCAGCTTCACGATCTGGTCAACGCAGCAGAATAAATAACGTGACCAGCAGAGCGATAATTATCCACCCCAAAAGGTCGATATAGCGCCGGATAGTAATGATTAAATCTTCGTCAGTCGTAAAAAACGTACCTGCAAAGTAGATAAATCCCGCAACAAGAAAAAACCGAGCGCCTCGGCCGATAATTGAAGCTATTACAAACGTGGCCAACGACATCCCCATCATACCCGCACTAATCGTGAAGATTTTATACGGTACGGGTGTAAACCCGGCCACAAGAATTATCCAGATACCATAGTCCGTAAACCACTGCTGTACTTGTGCCAGGGCCGATTGCGCGCCATAAAATATGACCAACCATTCTCCGAACCCTCCTAGGTAATACCCGAAAATACCACCTGCGACCGACGCGACCGTAGTCAAACCCGCCAGACGCCATGCACGTTTACGGTTGCCGAGCACCATAGGTGCCAGCATGACATCAGGAGGAACAGGGAAGAAAGAAGATTCAGCAAAGGAAACAATGGCCAGATATTTTGGTGCGTGGCGATGTCGAGACAACCTGACGACCGAATCGTACAGACCCTTAAACATGGCGAGGCCGAATCTAACTCTTAAGCTTAAGGCTTAGGGCCCAGTCGGCTAAATGCTCACGCTGACTATGGTCCGTACCATCAATACGCAACGGTGTTATGGAGACGTAGCCATCATTTACCGCTGAAAAATCCGTCCCGGGTCCGCCATCAGCTGCTTTACCAATTTTTCCGATACGGTACTGTCTGCAATCCCCGCTAGCGCTAATCCTGACCACAGGGTGGGATTGCTTTCGATAACCAAGCCGGGTGATTTTGTATCCATTAAGATCACCCAGTGCTCTATCCGGCACGTTAACATTCAGGATTGATCGAGCGGGCAAAGGATTGAGCTTGAGTTCAGATATGATTTCAGAGACAACCTGCCCTGCCGTCCAATAGTGCTCAGGCTCACTACCAGCCAGTGAAACCGCCACCCCGGGATATGCCAACCGCCGCCCCTCCAGCGCTGCCGCTACGGTCCCCGAATAAAGTACATCATCACCCAAATTAGCGCCAGAGTTGATTCCAGAAATAACCATATCCGGTTCACTGTCGAGTAACCCGTTTAGTGCCACGTGAACGCAATCAACTGGAGTCCCGTCTACAACAAAGCATCTTTTCCCTGACACCTTGACAGTCAATGGTTGAGTCAAAGTCAAAGAGCCGCTTGCACCGCTTCGGTTTTCGTTAGGTGCAACAATGGTAATCTCGCCATGCGCTTTTACGCTGTCAAAAAGGACCTTGAGACCTGGGGCGTTATGACCATCGTCATTACTCAGCAATATATGCATTCACACGTCTACTTGATCGAGGTTGTGGCTAACTGACGCTAAAACAAAGTCATATGCCAAAGGTGTATTATCTCAACTTCTGGTATCCCTGTGAATAAGGCCTATCCGTGCACTCAATGTCATAGCGAGCCCCATATATAATTCGGCTATCAAGTGAAACCGTTCGAGAATCAAGATCACTATTCCGAGATCCGGCGACTGACACTGATTGGTAGCGTACTTGATCTGTTTCTTGGGTCAATCAAGGTGCTGGTCGGATATATCAGCAACTCACAGGCACTTATCGCAGATGGTATACATTCTTTATCTGACCTGATAACCGACGTCCTGGTACTTGTCGCAGCAAAGCACAGTGCCCAGGAAGCTGACGAGGGACACCCGTATGGGCACGACCGGATCCAGACTCTGGTCAGCCTGGCACTAGCCGGTTCGTTAAGCATCATAGCGATCGCTATTGCCTGGGATGCCGTGACCAGGATCCTGTCTCCTGAATCACTGTTGCAACCGGGATTTTTACCACTGGTGATCGCCGCTATCTCCGTTGTTTCAAAAGAGGGGTATTTTCAGTACATCGTACGACATCCCTCCACTGCCGCTTCGCGGATGTTGTATGCGAACGCATGGCACAGTCGATCAGATGCACTATCCTCACTCGCAGTTATTGTCGGGGTCGGCGGTGTACTGGCCGGATTCCCCTGGGCCGACGCGCTAGCAGCGACCGCGGTCGCGGGCCTGCTACTTGTAGTAGCTTACAGAATCGGCCGGGAAGGCGCTGAGGAGCTCATAGACTCAGCAGCATCTCCGCTTTTGAACGCTAATATGCGAAAGACCATCTTAACAATAGAAGGCGTACGAGATACGCATGAGTTGAGGACCCGTCGGATGGCTGACAAAGTACTGGCCGATGTGCATATACGAGTAGATCCCCTGATCAGTGTTTCTGAGGGTCACCGTATCGGTGACGAGGTGATGGATACCCTGAAGGCACAATTCGTAGAGGTTGGGGACGTAATCGTACACATTGACCCGGAAGACGATATTACAGACGACGATTACTCTAAACTACCTTTGCGATCTGTCATCGAAGCGGAAATCAACACGTGCCTTCAAAATCTGAAACAACATTTGGATAACCGATTTTCCCTACAGCCAAAAAACATAGTCGTACACTACCTTGACGACGGATATCAGGTCGAAATCTGGATGAGCATGCCTGATGAGGCAACTACCAGAGACTGCAGTCTTGTTTCATCCAGAATAAGGGATGAACTCATGAGGATCGATAATATTGGGCACGTCAGCGTCTTGTTTTCCTCAAATCAGTCCGCGTCGAATTAGAACCAAGCCGATAAGAGTCGTGGGTTACCGCACTGCGGTACTGAGTGGTTACATGTCTAATAGGCTCGGACCATGTCCAAGTCGCTCAATTGTGACCTCATGAATTCTTCGCCTGGATGCACTTTTTACCAACACTTCGAAATCATCTAGAGCAAAGGTCTCGCCCGTTATCGGAATTCGCTCTGTGTGGTCAAGAATCCATCGATTGATCGTATCCGTGGATTTACCGGGCAGTTCGGTACCAAAATACTCTTCAATCAGCCTGACTTCCACCGCGCCATCTACGCTTATCTTGTTCAGGCCTAACTCAACAAGCTCAACAGGTTTTTGGTCACTTTCGTCATAGATCTCACCAACGAGTTCCTCGAGAAGATCTTCAAAGGTGACGACACCCTCCATGGTGCCATGTTCATCAACAACAATAGCCATGTGTTGCTGTTCCTTTCTGAATCCACTGATAGTATCGGTTACAGGTTGAGTATCGGGAACAAACTTCGCCTCTCGGCCGATTTCGCCCACTTGCACCTGTGTCTGTTCATCGATTACTGCGACCATCAGGTCCCTCATATAAAGGACCGTCTGTATTTCATCGGGATCTTCAGAGAACAACGGGATCCGACTGTAGGGGGTTTCTTTGAGATCTTCTAAGGCCTTGGAAACAGGTGTCCGGCCATCATAAGTAAAAACCTTATGTCGTGGTGTCATTACATCTGCAACGGTGAGGTCAGATAAAGCAAAAGCCCTCTCGATCAGCACTCTTTCACCCTGGTCAATCGTTCCCTCCTCCTCACCATAGCCGATCATGCTAATAAGCTCCGATTCAGTCACCGTAGGATCGTCTTCACTCGAAATGGCAGCTTTTCCCACAACCTCTGCAATGACTTCAAATAAGCTTATCACGGGGTAAATCGTACGTTGAAACCAGAGCACTATGGGTGAAACGACCAGTGATATTCTTTCCGAATAACGCGTTGCAAGACTCTTCGGCGTGACCTCTCCAAATATCAGCACCAGTACGGTAAGCACGCCAACCGCGACTCCAGGACCAATGCTTCCAAGCATTCGAGTAGCGATCACCGTTGCTATCGCAGATGCACCAATATTAACCAAGTTATTACCGATCAGGATAGCGATCAGCATTTTCTGGGGCTTACTTTTCAATATGAATAACGACCTGGCGCCTCGTCTTCGCTCTTTTAGCAGCGCCTTTGCTCTCCCTTTGGACAGGGCGATCAGAGCCGTTTCCGATGCCGAAAAAAATGCCGAACAAATTAACAGAAGTACCAAACATACCCCGCCTAACATAATACTTGGTCCAAGACAGTACGGAGATATCTCAAAGACGGAGGTTCAGATTCTTCGTTTGCCAATGGTGATGTTTTCATTACGAGTCAAACAACAGAAAATAACTGGTAGTACCACCGTCACCGTGCTCAATAAGTAATGACTGTAACACTACTGTGATTTTTAAGCTAAGAATGCAGCATAGGTCACAATGCGTTCAATTTCCATCAATGTCAACTCAAAAGGCGGGTAATAAGGGTTACTCTCGGACCATTTCTTGTACCCTTACAAACACTGGATACGGTCTGCGGGAGAAAACGAAGAAAACCGTTCCTGCCAGTCAGCATTTTTAACCATGTAAGGAAAAGACGGAGTGTTGCCTATCCCTCCCAGCCGGTTAAATTCACCGATAACATGGCATCTCGCACAGTACTTTTTCGCGAGTTCGAATCCTGCGGCTGCGTTGGTATCGAGTGCTTTAGTTTTGATTGGAGCAAATAGTACAAGCCACAGTCCTACACAGGGTATGAGCCGAAGAATGAATGGCAGGTTTGTCATCTTGACTCATCGCTATATTCAGTAGTAACGGCCACACTTTTTGGCACCAGCCTGCACCCCTATGATCAGTTAACAAGCCTGTTCCATCCCCTGCAGTTTCACTCCAACGGCATCATCCAGTAATGGCGATCCTCGAGTTCACCGTGCTGTATACCGAGAATCTTATTGTATAGTTCCGGACACAAGTTACCTTGTTGCTCATCAGGGAAACGCAGATCACTGTCGTGGTAGCGAATTCGTCCAATGGGAACGACCACCGATGCTGTACCGGCCCCAAAAGCTTCATAGAGTTCGCCATTGGCTTGGGCTAGAAATAATTCGTCCATAGACAAACGACGTTCAGTAGCCGTGACGCCCATATCGTCCAGTAGAGTTAGAACACTTTCACGTGTTACGCCAGGTAGTATCGTGCCACTCAGATCTGGAGTGACTACCGAATCACCCAGTCGGAAAAATATATTCATCTGACCGGCCTCTTCCACATACTTGTGTTCTTGTCCGTCAAGCCACAGGATCTGGTCAAAACCATCCTCAACGCTGTCATTCATCGGTCTCAGTGTCACCGAGTAGTTACTCGCGGTTTTCGCGTAACCCGTACCGCCATGGGGTGCTCTGGTGTACCTTTCCTCTGCTTTGAGATAAAGCGGCGACTTTACCTGTGCAAAATATTCACATACTGGCGACGTGAATATAAGTAATCGATACCGCGATGCCGGTCGCACAGCCAGATGGGGCTCCGTTGCAATGAGCACGGGTCTAACATATAACGCCTCGCCTCTGCGAGATGGGGCCCAGCCCTGATCCAACATTACAAGCTGCTTGATCGAATCTATGACGAGAGATTCATCTGGCGCGGGTATACACAATCTAGTACACGAAGCCGTTAAGCGTGCAGCATTTCGATCAACCCTGAAAAGTCTTATCTTGCGATCATCCGTTCCCCGGAATGCCTTTAATCCTTCAAAAACTGTTTGGCCGTAATGCAGCGCCAACGCAGCCGGGCTCATTTCAATTGGAGAGAACGGCACAATCGAAGGTTCCCCCCACATGCCCCCTGAAAACTCACAGGTAACCATATGATCTGAAAAATAATCGCCAAACCCCAAATTTGCATAATCGACTTCCGCCAGGCGACTTTTTTTAACAGACTCGATCTTCATCGTTTCTCCAGACTCTGCCAGTGCTCCATCTGATTCTCTAATCTTCAATTAGATATTGCTGACCAGACCATGGCTGTCAGATTCTCTACATCTGCCGCCGACAGCGCACCGCTTTTATTGAATAACAAATTCCCACTGGGGCCAAACACCAACACATTATAGCTATGATCAGCCAGTCCCCACTGTTCAACCAGTACCTTACCTTTGTCTGTAACATTGATCGTGCGGGAATATTTCTTTTGTTTTCCTTTAAGAATGTTTTGGATTAGGAACTTTGGTTTCCAGGTTACCGCCAAGTTCGTAATCGCTACGGATCTGATTTGTTCGGTCGGATATTGTTCTTTGGCCAATGCCTCTTCGACATGTTCGTTGATCTTGACTTTGTCAGGATCAACATACATCAGTATGTGCACTACCCCTTTCAGCTCAGAACTGCTCCAGGCAGTACCATCGAGCCTGCCTCCAACTTCGCCTATCAACTTAACTGGCGGCGGTTCCTGATTCAGCTCCAGCCCGGCCTCAACCAGATTACTGGCAACAAACAGTACGACCATTGTTACGAATGTCAGCTTGCGTTTGTGTGTCATTAAACTTGAAAGAGAGGCTGCAATGCCCAATATCTTTTCAATCGCATCGAATGGTCATGCCAATTTATTGTTCTCCGGAAGAATCCGGAATGAGCCTAACGAGCAGAATTCTTTGACCTGGCTGACTATATCCTGGTTCAGCGTAGAGAATTCATTTTCTAACAAACTTTTAGAGTCGACATAGTATTGTAGGGCTGACGCTAGACAATCGGATAGTGCATAGGCGTCACCTTCGGTAGCCTTTTGAAAACTTGGGCAATCGTAACCACCCATCCAGCCCCTCTTTTCAAAGTTCTTTAACTCTTCTAGGCCGAGCCCTGGATCGATCGTCCCACAGGGTTTCCAGCCATGTTGGATGGCGAGGGCTCTTAACTCAATCCACTGATCTTTAGTGACTGCTACAAACCGACCGCGTTGAGAGCGAGACATACTCTTAAGTATCACGATGGGAGTCTGCGGGGAGACCGTTGCTATAAATAAAGGTCAGCCATCGGCACATTCCACCTATTGCTTACCTTCAAAAAATGGTCGGGGCGAGAGGATTCGAACCTCCGACCACCGCAACCCCATTGCGGTGCGCTACCAGACTGCGCTACGCCCCGTACAATAATATACGACCAAGTTACGATCGCAGGAGATCCGAAATATCTGTGAGTTCCTCAATTACCTGATCGTAAAGCTTCTTGTTGAGCCTTTTGCCACTCTTTTGTTTTTCTTCTCTAAGTCGATTACCAGCACCACTTATCGTATAGCCCTCAATATAGAGTAGACGTCGGATCGTTCTAATCAACTCGACCTCATGGCGTTGGTAATAGCGGCGATTACCTCGACGCTTTACAGGCTGCAATTGCTGAAACTCCTGTTCCCAATACCTTAGAACATGAGGTTTCACAGAACAGAGTTCGCTTACCTCACCAATAGTGAAGTATCTTTTTGCAGGTATCGGTGGGAGTTCCCCCGACGAGGGATCGAGCATCATCATAGATCGTTAGTCTCGGGACCAACAACTGGTGCGGACACATTGTTTTTGGCTATCCGATCCTTGACTTTCTGACTCGCCTTGTAGGTGACCACCCGCCGAGGTGTTACAGCCACCTCTTCACCTGTCTTAGGATTACGTCCTGGGCGACTTCGTTTGTCTCGAACACTGAAGCCGCCGAACCCGGAAAGCTTTACAGATTCACCATTTTCTAACGATTCTCGAATTTTCTCGAAGAATAACTCGATAAATTCCTTAGCTTCTCGCTTGTTCAAGCCAAGTTGCTCAAACAATGTATTCGCGAGATCTGCCTTAGTGACAGTCATCGTTTTCACCCTTCCTCTGGCGGTTTATTTATCTCTGAGCTCGCAACCCAGTTTTTTCTTTAGGCTGTCAAGAATCTCCTCCATAACCTTCTCGACATCCTGTTCCGTAAGATTGCGTGAAGTTCCTTTCAACGTCAACCCATAAGACAAAGATTTTTTGCTTTTTTTTATCCCAGCGCCCTGATATAGGTCAAAGAGCTCGATTGAGTTCAGTATCGACCCACCGGCTTCGACGATAACTTCCCTGACCTTATCTGCTGGCGTAGCTATGTCCACTGTAACTGAGAGATCCCGATTAACAGAGGGAAATTTTGACATCGGACTATAAGCCGGCAGGTCACGCGCCGATATGCACTGGGCATCTAATTCGAAAATAAATGCAGCTTGTTCCAGGTCAAACGTTTTCACAATATCTGGGTGCAGTCGTCCAAGCCATCCGACTACTTGTTTGCCGTGGGTTATTCTCGTGCTCTGGCCGGGGTGAAGTGCCGGATGAAGAGCAAGCTTAAATTCCGTTTTTGCAGCCTTAGCAGAAAGTTTCAACATGCCTTCAACATCGCCCTTGATATCATAAAAGTCTACCTCGCGGACATGGCTGTCCCAGCTCCGGCGAGAAGCTGCACCGGTTACCAGCCCGGCAATACGTTTGATCTCAGTCCGATTGTTGACACTACCATGAAATACATTACCGACTTCAAACAATCGGATTCGTCGCCACTGTCGCCGGTAGTTAACAGAAAGCGCCTGCAGCAACCCCGGCCAGAGGCTTGTGCGCATGACCGACATATTTGACGCAATCGGATTTTCCAATGTGATGGCACGCGAGTCTGGATCGATTAGTTCTTGAATCAGAGGATCTCCAAAACTGTACGTCATAATCTCCTGATAATCATTGTCAATCAGAAAATCAGTCAGCCGATCAGTGGTCAGGATCGACTCCCGGTCTGGCGTATAGGCGATAACACTTTTAGGGTCGCGGGTTGGTACATTGTCATAACCATATATCCGAACGACCTCCTCCACCAGATCGTGCTCTTCTTCGACATCTGTTCTCCAACTGGGCGGCAGAACTTTCCAGCCTGATTTTAGATTCCTGACTCTCATCCCCAGGGATTCAAGGGTGGACTTGACCTGCTTGTCCGGTATCGTGTGCCCCAACACCCTGATCAGACGCGATCGGCGTAGTGTGATCGGGTTCTTGGTGGTTATATGGGATTCACTGACTTTCTGGAACACTGGACCTGGTTGCCCTCCCACAGAAGCAGTGATCATCTGAGTTGCGCGTTCTATGGCGGTTCGCTGAAGGCCAGGGTCGACTTTCCTTTCAAACCGAAATGAGGCTTCCGACTGAATCCCGTACGTCCGTGCCTTACGAGCGATAGCGCCAGGTCGGAAATAAGCTGCCTCGAGCATAATAGAAGTAGTCTGCCCATCGATACTCGAGTTCATACCGCCCATGATCCCAGCCATGCCGATGGCTTTGTCGGCATCTGCAATCACCAATGTTTCTGGTGTTAATTGGATAGATTTTCCATCAAGAAGATCAAGATTTTCACCTTTCTCGGAATGTCTGACGACTATCTTTTCTTTTATTTCTTTCAGGTCGAACGCATGCAACGGTTGCCCGAGCTCTAGCATCACATAGTTGGTAATATCGACAATGGCACCGATGCTTCTAAGACCACACCGCCTTAGCCGTTCGCGCATCCAATCTGGTGTCTTTGATTGGGAGACGACACCGTCTATTACTCTTCCGACATATCGTGGCGCATCTCGTGGTGCCTGTATTTCTAATTGAACAATATGCTTACTGGTCGCCCTTACCGGCTTGAGGGAAGGTCCCGCGAGTTTTTCCCCAGTCAAGGCATGCAGCTCCCGCGCTATGCCCTGGATGCTGAGGCAGTCACCCCGATTCGGGGTAAGATCTATATCAATTATATGGTCATCGACCTGCAGGTAGTCGTTGAGTGAGTTACCCACTGGGGCGTTTGAATCGAGAACGAGCAGGCCCGCGGAATTGTCAGTGCTGTAATCCAGTCTCAGATCATCTGCTGAACACAACATTCCTCGTGATTTCTGGCCACCAAAGTCAGCGACACGTATTGTTTTTCCACCTGGCAGGGAACTGCCCGGCATCGCCGCGACTACCCGATGCCCAACTTCAACATTGGCCGCTCCACAAACTATGCCGACGTGTCGGCGTTGACCAACGTCAACCTGACAGATCTTTAAACTGCTGTTTCCAGGAAGGTCGGTAGTAGACACGACTTCAGCAACCCGGATCTTGTTGGAAAACTCCTGGACCCGGGAGATAGAACTGACTTCAAGACCCGCCGTTGTCAGCAGATCGGAAAGATACGGTAGATCGACATCTACCTTGATCCATTCCTTTAACCAGTTGAGGCTGATAATCATAGGACATTCATGGGCAGTACTAACCGAACTGGTTTAAAAACGAAAGTTCGTTATCAAAAAACAACCTAAGATCATCGACACCATATCGAAGCATCGTGACCCGTTCTATACCCATACCAAATGCGTAACCCGTGTATTTCTCGTTATCGATGCCAACCTGGCGAAACACTTCTGGGTGAACCATTCCACAACCAAGTATTTCGAGCCAGCCAGTATGCTGACACACTCTACAGCCAGCACCGGCACAAAAAACGCACCCCATATCGACTTCAGCCGAAGGTTCGGTGAATGGAAAATAAGAAGGTCTGAATCTTACTGGCAAGTCTTGTTCAAAAAATTCCCGAACAAAATGAATCAAGATACCCTTGAGATCGGAAAAGGTTATGTCTAGATCAACTGCTAATCCTTCCACCTGGTTGAACATGGGTGTATGGGTAACATCAGAATCGCACCGGTACACCCTACCCGGAGCTATGACCCTGATTGGGAGTTCTTGATTTTCCATATACCGCACCTGCACAGGCGATGTATGGGTTCGGAGCACCACTCCCGGAGACACATAAAAGGTATCGTGCATAGCCCGAGCTGGGTGATCCTCAGGGATATTCAGCGCACCGAAGTTATGGAAATCGTCTTCGATTTCAGGTCCGTCGGCGACATCAAATCCGAGCCGTCGAAATATGGCTGTAATTCTCCGAATAGAACGGCTTATTGGATGTAATGTGCCATGTTGTACGGCGCGACCAGGCAGTGACACATCAATTACGTCTCGATCTAACGCGTTAGCTTGCGCTTGCTGCTCTAGAAGCTCGGCCTTTTTATCGATGGCGTCTGCCAGCTTTTGTTTTGCGGTATTTAGCGCTTTTCCATACGCTTTTCTTTCATCAACCGGCAGGCTACCGATCTGTTTAAGCTGGAGTGTCAGGTAACCCTTGCGACCGAGGTGAACAACCCGTAGCGACTCCAGGGCAGAGAGCGTCGTTGTGCCCGATACCGCTTCGATCGCTTCAGTGATCTTGATGGATAACTCATCGCCTGCAGATTGTTGACTCACTATAGTGCCTGCCTACAAAAAAAAGGAAAGGCCATAGACCTTTCCTGTTGTCTCCTAACGAATGCCATGGCATTGCCACGGGCTACGTTAAGCTGCCAGTGCTGCCTTGGCTCGTTCTGCCAAAGACTCGAAACCTGGTTTGTCGTTGACAGCCATGTCAGCAAGTACTTTTCGATCTATTTCAACTGCCGCCTTCGAAAGACCATTAATCATCTGACTATAATTGATCCCGCTTAGTCGGGCTGCCGCGTTGATCCTCACAATCCACAGCGCTCGAAATTGACGCTTACGCTGTCTACGGTCTCTGTAGGCATATTGCCCTGCTTTCATCACAGCTTGTTTTGCGACTCGATAGACGTTTTTCCGGGCACCACGATACCCCTTAGCATTCGCCAACACTTTGCGATGTCTGGCTCTTGCTGTTACGCTTCGTTTTACCCTGGGCATCGGTCTACTCCGAAATCTGATGTATTAACTGTAAGGAAGCATCCGCTTCAGTGCGGATTCATTTGACGAGTGAACAATTAACTGGGACCGTAACTGCCGTTTTCGTTTGGTCGATTTTTTTGTCAGGATGTGGTTCATGTATGCTTGCGAACGCTTAAAACGACCACTAGCAGTCGTCTTGAACCGCTTCGCCGCACCCCTATTCGTCTTCATCTTGGGCATCTTGTTTGTCTCTCGAATGACTCTAGTTTATTTCTTGGGTGCAAGGACCATGACCATCTGCCGGCCTTCCATTTTCGGCATTTGCTCGACTACTCCCAATTCATCCAGATCCGCTTCAACCCGTTTTAGCATTTTCATTCCCAGTTCCTGATGGGCCATCTCTCTACCACGGAACCGTAACGTCACCTTAACTTTGTTTCCGGCATCCAGGAACCGCACCAAGTTCCGCACCTTTATGTCATAGTCGCCGATATCGGTCCCAGGCCGGAATTTCACTTCTTTAACGATTATCTGTTTTTGCTTCTTTTTCGATTCCTGCTTTTTCTTTGCGGCTGAATATAAGAATTTGCCGTAGTCCATCAACCGACAAACAGGTGGTTCTGCATAGGGCGAGATCTCAACAAGATCAAGCTGTTTCTCTTCGGCAATCTGGTGGGCTTCAGTAACTGAAACAATACCCAGTTGTTCGCCGCCTTCTCCGATTAGCCGGATATCTCCGGCTGTAATCTCATCGTTGATGCGCTGCTGCTTTGCTGCAACTATGTCGCTACTCCTTAACCTGAATAGATATTTAGTGCTTTAACGAAAGACCCGGTAGCGCTGTTGCTACTCTGTCGAGGTCGATTGACCCCAGATCGGTCCCGTCTTGTGTACGCACGGAAACACTCTCCGCGCCTTTTTCTTTGTCTCCAACAACCAGAATAAAAGGAATTCGGCGCAGAGTCGCTTGGCGAATTTTATAGCCGATCTTCTCGTTTCTCAAGTCACATTGTACTCTCAAGTTATGATTTTTTAGATGTTTTTGCACCGAGAGAGCATATTCACGTTGATTAGGGCCAATGTTGCACACAATCAACTGTACCGGTGAAAGCCAGGCAGGCAATTTTCCTTCAGTATCTTCAATCAAAATTCCAATAAAACGTTCGAGCGAACCCAGTATTGCCCTATGAATCATGACCGGCACCCTTTTTGTTCCGTCTGCAGCGACGTATTCGGCCCCCAGTCGCCCCGGCATCGAGAAATCCAGTTGTATGGTTCCGCATTGCCAGCGTCTGCCTATAGAATCACGGAGTACGAATTCGTGCTTGGGTCCGTAAAATGCACCCTCGCCCGCCTGCACTGTAAAGGGTATCGACTTTTCTTCAAGCGCAGCCGCCAGCGCTTTCTCTGAACGATCCCACAGCAGGTCATCTCCCACCCGATTTTCAGGTCGAGTCGATAGTACGACCTCAATATCTTCGAACCCAAAATCGTTATACATACGATAGGTCAGGTCGATCAATGTCGACACCTCACTGCCTATCTGCTCTTCTGTGCAGAAAACATGGGCGTCATCCTGGGTAAAACGCCGACCGCGCAGCAGCCCATGCAAGGTGCCTGAAGGTTCATTTCTGTGACAGATGCCGAATTCCGATATTCTCAGCGGCAGGTCCCGATAACTCTTAAGCCCTTGATTAAAAATCATGACATGACCGGGACAGTTCATGGGTTTAATGGCGTAGTCCTGATCCTCGACATGCGTCGTAAACATGTTTTCTCTGAACTTTTCCCAGTGCCCCGAACGCTCCCACAATCGCCTATTAAGCACTTGCGGTGTGTGTACCTCCTGATAGTCATATTCCTCCAGCAACGTTCGAACATAGGTCTCTATCAGTCGGAACAATGTCCATCCCTGCTCATGCCAGAAAGCCATACCCGGTGCTTCTTCCTGAAAATGAAAATAGTCCAGCTGTCTCCCCAACTTTCTGTGGTCTCTTTTTTCAGCTTCTACCAAGCGGGTTAGATAGGCTCCGAGCTGCTTTTTGTCTGGCCACGCCGTACCATAAATTCGCTGCAGCATTTCGTTCGTCGAATCCCCACGCCAATACGCACCAGCCAGTTTTGTTAGCTTGAAAGCTTTCAGATGGCCTGTAGATGGAACGTGAGGCCCACGACACAGATCGGTAAATTCTCCTTGTGTATACAACGAAATCATCTCATCTTCCGGTATGCCGCCGATAATTTCCGCTTTGTAGTTCTCGCCACTGGCTGTGAATAACGCGACCGCTGCATCGCGTGGCATAGTTGAACGACTGATTGGCAGGTTCGCTTTGGCAAGCTCATGCATTTTCTTTTCGATTTTCTCCAGATCAGCTTCTCCAAAACCTGAGGCATAGGAAAAATCGTAGTAAAACCCGTCTTCAATAACAGGGCCAATCGTTACCTGGGCTGTCGGATACAGAGTCTTAACGGCATGTGCCATAAGGTGTGCACAGGAATGCCGCAGGATCTCCACTCCACTGGGGTCTTCAGACGTAACAATGCGCACAGCTTGATCACTGTCGATACGGTAATCTATATCGACCAAATTGCCGCCAACCTCACCTGCCAAAGCCCGTTTCGCAAGTTTTGGGTGTATATCGGCTGCAATTTCCATAACCGAAACGGGCCGTTCATAAGTACGGATAGCACCGTCAGGTAGTTGGATTTCGGGCACTTTGAGTTTCCCTGGAAGCTGTCGAGTCTGGCATCTAGGCCATAGATGTTTTAAGCGAGAATGCCACATGGACTCAATGTGGCATTCGATTGATTCGGTATCTGGTAGGCGCGAGTGGGATCGAACCACCGACCACTTGCGTGTCGAGCAAGTGCTCTACCGCTGAGCTACGCGCCTTTATAACTGCAATACCGCTATTCTACATCCAATTATCAGCAATGGGCAGGCTGGGCAATTAGCTGACTACCGACGCGGGGTCAGTCATGAAACCGGCTGTGAAGTGCCTCTTTTTTAATTCACTGATGCTGTCCCGCAGCTGTGCCGCCTGCTCAAATTCAAGTGCACGTGCGTGATCGTACATCTGCTTTTCCAGTCCATCAATCAGGCGTCCCAGGTCGCCTGCTGATTTGATTTCAATGTCTGCAGTAATGTGTCCAATTGTGCCAGCTCTATCGAATCTGGTTCGGCCGGCTTTTTGCGGTTTCTCATAAACACCATCAATGAATTCTGTAATTCGTTTTTCTATAGTCGCCGGCAAAATACCATGGCGAATATTGTGGGCCTCCTGTTTTTCCCTTCTCCTTTCCGTCTCGTCGATCGCCCTCTGCATTGATTGCGTCACATTGTCGGCATAAAGAACCGCTTTTCCGTTAATATTTCGAGCAGCGCGGCCAATTGTCTGAATCAAAGCGCGTGTGGATCGAAGAAACCCCTCTTTGTCGGCATCCAGAATAGCCACCAGAGACACTTCCGGGAGATCAAGGCCTTCACGCAATAAATTGATACCCACCAGTACGTCGAAAACACCCAGACGCAGATCCCGGAGAATCTCAACTCGTTCGACAGTATCTATATCGGAGTGAAGGTATCTTACTCGAACTCCATGATCTGCCAGATAATCGCAGAGATCTTCAGACATTCGCTTGGTCAGTGTGGTTACCAATACCCTTTCAGACGCATTTGCCCGAAGTTGTATCTCAGACATCAAGTCATCCACCTGAGTAGCGGCCGGCCTGATCTCAAGCACAGGGTCTACCAGTCCTGTCGGTCGCACAACCTGATCTACGGTACTTGAACTGTGTTCCGCCTCGTAAGGCCCTGGCGTTGCCGATACGAACACGGTCTGAGGTATCTTTCGTTCAAACTCATCGAATCTCAACGGCCGGTTGTCCAACGCCGACGGCAGTCGAAATCCATATTCAACCAGTGTTTCTTTTCTCGAACGATCGCCTCGATACATCGCACCCAGTTGGGGTACCGTCACATGACTTTCGTCTATAAAAAGCAACGCTTTGTCCGGCAGATAGTCGATCAGTGTTGGGGGTGATTCACCCACCTTGCGACCAGAGAGAAATCTCGAATAGTTTTCGATCCCGTTGCAGTAACCCAGTTCCTCAATCATTTCAAGATCATAGTGGGTCCGCTGTTCAAGCCGCTGCGCCTCCAATAATCGCTCCTGGCTTCGCAGAACCGAAAGTCGATCGGTCAATTCGTCTCTGATAGCGCCTGTTGCCGCCAACAGAGTCTCGCGTGGGGTCACGTAGTGACTCTTAGGATAGATAGTAAAACGGGTCAACCTTTCATCGACTTCGCCGGTCAGCGGATCAAATCGCGCCAGGCGTTCGATCTGGTCACCGAACAGTTCGATACGTACGGCAAAACGATCCGATTCTGCCGGATAAATATCAATTACATCACCCCGAACTCGGAAAGTACCTCGTCGAAGATCCATTTCGTTGCGGGTATATTGAAGCTCAGAAAGGCGCCGCAGAATGTCACGTTGTTCTGCCAGCCCGCCCTGCCTCAGATGAAGGATCATCCCATGATAAGCTGCCGGATCTCCAAGACCATAAATTGCGGAAACCGTGGCAACAATGATTGTGTCTTCACGTTCCAGAAGGGCCTTTGTGGCCGACAGACGCATCTGGTCAATGTGATCGTTGATAGACGCATCTTTTTCAATATAGGTATCACTGCTCGGTACATATGCTTCGGGCTGGTAGTAATCGTAGTAGGACACGAAATATTCAACCGCATTGCTCGGGAAAAAGTCACGCATTTCCGCATAGAGCTGCGCAGCAAGTGTTTTGTTCGGAGCAAGGATCAACGTCGTTCTGCCCGTCCTGGCGATCAGATGGGCCATTGTGAATGTCTTGCCGGACCCCGTAACACCGAGGAGAGTCTGGTACAACTCCCCGACCTCAATGCCGTTCAGCAATGCCTCGATCGCTTCAGGCTGGTCTCCAGCGGGATGGAATTCACTTTCTAACTGAAACTGACGCATCATTTCTAGTTATGTTAAGTGACCCAATCGTTCTAGATATCTTATCGTCATCTGACCCGCGACCTCGGTGCAGAGAACTACTCAGCCAAACGGAT
Source organism: Gammaproteobacteria bacterium (assembly GCA_022450155.1). NCBI lineage: Bacteria > Pseudomonadati > Pseudomonadota > Gammaproteobacteria > Gammaproteobacteria bacterium. Next base: position 57,396 of record JAKUQR010000019.1, read on the forward strand.
CTGTGAACTGCGACACAGCCTGACCCGCACAAAACGCCTACCGTTCACAGGTATGGTGCAAGTTCTTTATCAATTCTACAACCATGCAACACCAATTCCGGCATTCAATCGACCCCACCAAACCGGTGTAAGTCTGATTGAACTCCTTGTCGCCTGTTTGGTTATTGCCGTCCTTTCCGGATTGGCCATACCCAGTTATCAAGCGCTTGCAGAGCGATCGCAACGGAATGCAACAGCGCGATTGCTTATTGCAGATCTTAATTGGTCCCGGACCGAAGCACTCGCAATCGGTACCAGACTATACCTGTGTCCGAGCCAAAACTCAGATCGTTGCCGGTCGAGTACCGACTGGAGTCAAGGATGGTCGGTCTTTGCTGATCAAAACCGAAACGGGCACCTGGAACCCAACGAGTTACTGCTATTACGTACCCCGTCCCTGAACAATAAAACCTCTGTACGCTTTCGCAAGCCTGGATATCTTTTCTACAAAAGCGATGGCAGCGCGTGGCCAAACGGTACATTTAGAATCTGTTCTGCCGACTCCAAGGCTCCACCACTATTGGTGATCGTCTATCGTACGGGACGCGTGCGAACATCGTCAGAGACGGGACTGGAGTGCATGTAGCAGAAGATTTAGGTGCAAGCTATAGTGGTTTCTCTTGACCCTCGACTCTACCATTGACATCAGCAATAGCGGGTGACGCTCTTATCTCCTACCGATTTGTAGATTTCTTGCAATCATGTCATCGATCTCATATAGGTTTTCTCGCAATTGTGCCTTTCCAGATAACTTGACAAATTCTGGCTTTCGAAACTCGACCCAAAAGCCATCAACCTCTGGCTATTAGAATGGGCATTACGATTTGTTTTGGTCACGTTTATATTCCCTCTTCATATAAACTTCGCCATGAGCATCTTTGGCAATGCCAGGATGAGTTCCGGGAAGAAAATTACAATTAACAGAACCACAAGCATTGGGCACAGGACAATGGCGACGTCGCGCAATGCTTTCCTAACCTCAATGTCTCCGATCTTACAGGCAATCAATAAACATAAACCATAGGGAGGAGTTACCAGTCCGAAAGCCAAAGAAATAACGCCGATAATTGCAAAATGGATCGGGTGCATATTCGAGACTTCGGCCAGCGGCCAAAGAACGGTTCCAAGAATAATGATCGCCGGGATGGCATCGATAAACATACCGATCAAAAGAAAGGAGCCAGCGACGATCAAGCCCGTACTGGTCGGACCAACGCCGTAGGGCGCCAGAAACTGTACAATAGCCAGCGGAACTTTGAAATAGGCCAACAGCCACCCGAACGCCGACGCCGTGCCTATACAAAACAGGGACATAGCGGCGAACGCTGCAGAGTTGTAGAGGATCGACGGGAGGTTATGAAAACCAATGGTTCTGTAAAAAAGCCCCCCCAGAATAACAGAATATAGTACGGCGATTACTGAAGCTTCGGTTGGCGTAAAAAACCCACCGACAATTCCGCCGACAATGATCAAGGGGGTCATGAGAGGCGGTATCGCTTGGAAAACCGCAACAAAGAATTCCTTAAATGAAGATCGCGCATACATCGGGTAATTGTAGATTTTGGCAAACACGTAGACCGCTATCATTTGCGACACGGCGATCAGAATTCCAGGGATAACGCCGGCCAAAAACAAGCCACCAATAGATACGGACATCAGTCCGCCCCACACGACCATCAAGATACTTGGCGGGATAACAACGCCCATGACCGAGGAGCACGCCGTGATGGCGACGGAAAAACTTGATGAGTAACCCAGCTTTTTCATTTGCGGAATTAGCAGCGACCCGATGCCCGCGGCATCCGCTGTGGACGAACCGGATATACCCGCAAATAGCATACTGACCACCACGTTAACGTGTCCCAATCCGCCCGGCAAATGTCCAACCATTGCACGCGATAGCCGCACCAACCGGTCAGTGATTCCCGCAGCGTTCATAATGTTTGCGGCCAAAAGGAAGAACGGAACGGCAAGTAATATGAAGGCGTTATAGGACTTGAACATTTCATTCATGAGCAGGAACGGCGTTAATCGCTCTTCCAACAAAAACACCGGAATGCATGCCAAACCGAGCGCAATCGCAACGGGGACGCGAAAGATAACAAGAATTATAAAAAGCGGGAATAATATCGCCGAGACCTCCACAGGTGTCATGGGGCGACACTCCGAAATAATTTGATATGATCAACAACACGTTCTGACAAAAATAACATCCACGTAATCCCCGTTATCGGCCAAGCTACGTAAATAAACACCATTGGCAGATCAGCCATTTCGGAAGTTTGCAGTAATCCGAACTTAATCAGCGGCCAGCCCCAGACAACAAAAATAACCGCCATGCCAAATGCCATGAGATCAACAAACATCAGGGATATCGCTTTGCCTTTGTTGGTTTTTGGGGGCGGCAACAGATCAACTGCAAAATGTTCGTTTTTCCGTAAAGCAATCATTGCCCCAACAAGGATGATCCAGATGAAGCAAAATCGTGACAGCTCTTCGGTCCAGATATAGCGTGGGATAAAATCGCTATAGCGGGCAAATATTTGCATGGTTACAGGAATGATGAGAATTCCCATCAACATCGTCAGGACGATTTTGAGAAACGAAAAATAACCATCTATTATTTTTTTCATTCGTGCCCGCCTGTCCACACAAGGTTCATAAAAAAGGGCCGATGGCACTTAAGCCATCGACCCTTAATACCTTTATATCACGCAGGGACGTTCGAGATTATTTCACGGCCTGAATGGCGTTATATAAAGCGCTCTGCCCCAGGTCTTTAAAGTACTCTATCAATACGGGCGTCGCGGCCGCAATCAATTTTTCCCGCTCTGTGAAGTTGATTGTTTTCAGTTTACCCTGAGATTCCATTTCCGCCATAATTCCCGAGCCTTCAGTAAGTTCGGTGACTCGGCCATAGGTTCCGGCATCTTTACCGGCCTGGACAATTGCAGATTGCAAATCTTTCGGTAAACTACGAAGTGTTTTGCCACTGAACGCCAATGGGCGAACCGTGATGGAGTGTGCAGTCAGAGAAATGTTTGGCCCAACTTCGTAGAATTTCATCTGGCGGATGCCAGCCGCTTCGTTTTCGGCCGCATCAATAACGCCGGTTTGAATGGCGTTGTAGACTTCTGCATAGGCGATGACATTCGGCGACATACCGAAGGCATAGAAAAGTTTTGTTTGAATTGGCGCACCCATCACACGGATCGGAACATTCTTGATTTCAGCCATGTTCGTTACTGGCTTGTTGACGATCAGGTGACGGACGCCACCTCCACCGTATCCCAGCACCAGGATGTCGGCACGCTTGTAAATGTCGTCGACGATCGGCTGCAACACGTCGCTGGAAAGAACCTTACTCCAATGGCCAGCATCTCGGTAAAGCATCGGTGGATCGAGCAAAGTCGCCAACTTCGAAAAGGTGGACATGTGCGACGGAGCTGCCACAGCGTAGTCAACCGACAAGCCCTGGTTCATGTAGGCGACATAGTCTTTTTCAAGACCAAGCTCGCTATTTAGGTGCATAACGAACTCAAGCTCATGCTCGCCACTGTAATATTGTTTCGTGAGTTGTTCGAATTTACGCATCAAACGCGTAAACGCATGTTTTTCATCAAACTGGCTCGCACCATGCAACGTGATCTTGTCGGCTTGAGCAGCACTAACAAACGTAAAGCTGGAAAAAACGACCGCCAGCGCCGGAAGCAACAGTTTTGATACAGTAAATTTCATATTAGCTCCTCCTCAGGATTAATTCGCGAATTCATTTTTCTGAATTCAGTTTCATTCCTATTGGCAGATACAACTGCCACCCAGGTACGACTATACGACTACGGGAAGAATTGTTCCTCCCGATTATTTGCCACCACAGCACAGATCCTGACCAGCCCCCACTGACTGGTCCAGTTTGAATGTTAGTGCATGACCGGCCTTTGGTCCATCTGGACGATGGTTTCCGGGGCTGGCGGGCGGTAGCCCAATGCGCTGTGTGGTCTGATAGTCGGAAAAAATCCTGTGACAAACCACTCCACTGGTTCCATATGAGTCTGGGGGTGTCAAAACAATTGGGGCATTCTGATTGCCGGTGATGGTCTGGGTGGCCTGACTGCAGCAATCTGCCTGCTTCAGGCCGGCCATCGGGTCCGTGTCTTCGAACAGGCGCCGGAACTGAACGAGATCGGTGCCGAGATTCAAACCAGTGCTAACGCAAGTCGTGTACTGCTGAACCTGGGGCTTAGGGATCAACTTGAGAGGGTAGCGGTGAAACCAGAGTATTATCGCTTGCAGCTGTACAGCAGTGCCGAGGTTTTGAACGAGATTTCCCTAGCAGAACAGCACGAAACAGCATTCGGCGCTCCCTACTATCACATCCACCAGGCCGATCTGCTCGACATTCTTCTGAATAAAATCGACCAGTTGGATCCTGATGTCATTCATCTGGACTGTGGAGGCACGAGCTACGCCGAGACTGACGATGGCGTCACGCTGAATCTCACCGGTGGGCGCAACGTTTCCGGAGATCTGCTGATCGGGGCAGACAGTATCAATTCAGCGGTACGTGCACAGATGCTAGGCAATGCACCTGCGACATATGCCAACCAGATTGCCTGGCGTTCGACTGTACCAGTAGAACGACTTCCCGAAGGGTTTATGGACCTCAGTTGCACGATTTGGTGTGGTCCACAGAGTCACATGGTGGTGTACTACATTCGTGGCGGCGAACTGATCAACTTTGTGGCGTGCGTCGACAGCGATGACTGGGTAAGTGAATCCTGGGCCCAGAAGGCTGATTGGGAGGAACTTAGAGCTGACTTCGACGGCTGGCACGACGATATCGTGACTCTGATCAGTGCGGTGGACCGGGACCAGTGTTTTCCCTGGGCGCTGTACAATCGCCCGCCGCGGCCGGACTGGAGCACAGAACGCGTGACCTTGATGGGAGATGCCATCCATCCAACCAACCATCCCGTATATGGCCCAGGGGGCAGCAATGGCGATCGAAGATGCAGCCGTGCTCGCTCGCGCACTTGCTGAATCTTCAATCCTGGCCGATGCACTGCAGCTTTACCAGCGGAATCGACATGACAGAACGGCCCGTGTAGTCCATGAATCGAGCGACAATGCCGAGCTCTTTCATCTCGATTCGGAAGCGGCGTTGCGCGAGGCCTTCAGCAAACGGGTCCTCGGCGGAGAACGCGGGGCCTGGCTGTTCAATTATGATCCGATGACTGTGCCGCTGGTCTAGTACAGTGATGGGCTTGGCTCAGATCAGACGGCCTGTACCGCGGTACTTTGATCGCATAAATTCATTCAGACCAAGCGCTTTTGCCGCTCAAGAGTGACCAAAATGAGCGATCTCCAGTCCGCTGCTGAACTGCCGTGTGAGACAAGTGCCCTGAGACTGGGCCACAGGGGCTGAAGGTTAATCGAGCTTAATGCTGACAGGTATTCGCCCGGCGACCCGACCCGCAGCTCCGTGCCGGTACACTGGCGTTATCCACAGGTGCGTGAACTGCTGATGCAGGCCGCCAACCTGACGCCGATTGAAAAGGCGGAACGGCGGGTACTGGTTCTATGTAACCCCGGACTGGGCATCGACAACCTAGATACGTTATGTATCTATCGCTCCCCTGCCCTTTGAGTGCTAGAATCCGCGCTCGATTTAGGTCGTTTTTCAGCACTCCGAGTGCACCTGGAGTGCACCGTGTTTGTAATAAAGAATAACCAGAAATAAACTCTTATAAATCAAATACTCCCCGGTAGTTCAGTTGGTAGAACGGTGGACTGTTAATCCATATGTCGCAAGTTCGAGTCTTGCCCGGGGAGCCAGTTTTCTCGATGTTTTTGCACATACCTACCACGTTCAATTCTCAAACGTTGCTAACTTTTGGTAAGTTTGCCACTGTTGC
>JAKUQR010000020.1 GCA_022450155.1 Gammaproteobacteria bacterium
CTTCTTGCAGAAGATCTGACCGTCAGGAGTGTGGTGCTCACCGGGGCAAGCGCCGCATTCTCATCAGGCATTGATCTGAAGGATGCGCAGAACTGGGACCTCGAAGCAATGAATGACCTTGAGATCCGTAGACGGTTCTATCGCGGTGTGAGGCTGTGTCAGGCCTGGGAGGATCTGCCTCAAATTACCATTGCCGCAGCCGAGGGCATGATGGTTGGAGCGGGCTGTGCACTGGGTCTGGCCTGTGATTGGCGCGTACTGGCGAGGGATGCTTACTTGTTTGTTCCGGAGGTGCAGGTTGGTCTGAACCTTCAGTGGGGTGCGTTGCCGCGATTGATGACGTTGGTCGGTCCTGCCCGAGCGAAAGAGATTTGTCTTCTGGGTGAGAAAATGTCGCCGGATCAGGCGCTTGATTGGGGGCTTGTCAGTCGCTTAGCGGAACCTGGTCAATCAGTCGATGTCGCACTCGGGCTGGCACAACGGTGTGCTACCAATCCGCCGATAGCATCTGCTATGGTCAAAGAAGCGGTCAACGCAATTGCCGGCGCACTGCACAAGGTTGGCAGTTATGCTGATGCGGATCAGAGCCAGTTAAGTGGTACAAATCAGACTGCGGCTGCAGCCAGGAGGCGGTTCGCGGACAAAAAATAGCGGTTCTCCCTAATCCTTCAGATTCAACTGGCAATGATCCCACTACCGGAAGGCCTTCGCTCCCGTCAAGTCGACAACGGCAACGGTCTGAATATGCATGTGCTTGAGGCTGGTTTTGAAACAGAAGATCGGCCGTGTGTAATGTTGCTACACGGTTTTCCTGAACTGGCCTATAGCTGGCGGAAGGTGATGCCCATGCTCGCACAGGCCGGGTATTACGTGGTAGCTCCGGACCAGCGCGGGTACGGCGATACACTGGGCTGGGAAGCCAACTACGACGGTGATACGCGTGCTTTCGGGATGCTCAATCTTGTCCGCGATGTACTGGGGCTTGCATGGGCGCTGGATATCGACAGAGTTGCTGCGGTCGTCGGTCACGATTTTGGTTCACCCGTTGCCGCGTACTGTGCTTTGCTGCGCCCCGATGTATTTTGTTCGGTCGCGATGATGAGCGCACCGTTTGCCGGTCCACCCGGTGTCTCCAGCAACTCAGGCACCCTGATCCACGACCAGTTAGCAACCCTTCAAAGGCCGCGTAAGCACTATCAGTGGTACTACTCGACTCCTGAGGCTAACGCTGACATGTACGTCTGTGCTCAGGGTGTGCACGACTTTCTGCGGGCTTATTTTCACTATAAGAGTGCTGACTGGCCTGACAACCGACCGTATCCGCTGGCAGCCTGGTCAGCTGAGGAATTGGCGAAGATGCCGACCTACTACATCATGGATCTTGATCAGAATATGGCCGAGACCGTCGCACTGTACATGCCAGGCCAGAAACAGATAGCACGATGCGATTGGTTGACGGAAGATGAACTGTTGGTTTACAGCAAAGCCTTTGCTAAGACCGGCTTTCAGGGTGGTCTGAACTGGTATCGATGTGCTACTTCCGAGACCTACCAACGGGAGCTAATGTTGTTTGCCGATCAGCGTATCGATGTGCCAGCCTGCTTTATTGCAGGCAAAAGTGACTGGGGGGTTTACCAGAAGCCCGGCGACTTCGAAAAGTTCAAGACTGGTGTCTGTTCGCAGGTGCCTAGAACTCATTTAATTAGAGATGCGGGTCACTGGGTCCAGCAGGAGCAACCCGAAAGGGTTGCCCAGTTGTTGATCGAGTTTCTTCAACCATACAGGCACTCGGACCAATGAACGCACTGTTGGATTACAGCGGCTAAATGGCCGTGACAATGAGGCCCGCCGTTTTGCTGCTCACTAGACTGCAACTTTGAAGGTCGCCGTAATCGGAGCTGGTGCTGCGGGCCTAGTCGCGGCGAGTGAACTTTCAAAATCTGGTCACGAGGTGAGCGTATTTGAGCAGTCGTCCCGGGTAGGAGGCATCTGGGTATATGAGGCCGCATCAGAGCTCGATCCACTGGGACAGACAGGTCCACGATTACATGCATCCATGCATGCATCGTTGCGTACTAATTTGCCGCGTGACTTGATGGCATTTTTTGATTTCCCGTTTGATTCGTCAGGTGGTGGTATCGACGAGTGGCCCCGCTATCCGGGTCACGCACAGGTGCTGTATTACCTGGAAGAATTTGCAGATGCATTCTCAATACGGCAACGGATTCGATTCAACGCTAAAGTGCTGCAGGCGGTGTATGACGACCGGTGGCTGTTGACAATAGATGGTGACAACGGTTCAGCCACTGAGGCATTCGATGCATTGATGGTATGTAATGGGCACTACACCGAACCGAGGGTCCCTGACATTCCAGGATCAGATCATTTCCCCGCCAGCTGTGTGCACAGTCATAACTACCGGTCACCCGATGGATTTGCAGGAATGCAGGTCGCAATAGTGGGGACTGCGTCATCAGGTGCAGACCTGAGTCAAGAGATCGCGGTTGCTGTCGAACGGGTCTATTGGTGTGGCAGCGAGAAAGCAGCCCGCTTAAAAAAGACAGAACACCTGAAAAATGTTACTTCGTGTGGGCCAATCAGGAGTCTGATCGATGACGGTCGAATAGAACTTGAGGATCGGACTCTTATTGGACCTGTTGATAGCCTTGTATTTGCGACGGGTTACCATTATCGCTTTCGGTTTTTATCCGAGCATCTGATTCAGGTCAGAGATAACTGGGTAACACCACTGTATCAGGATCTGCTTTGCATCACACAACCTACACTGGCACTGATCGGACTGCCGTTTAAGATCATACCGTTCCCGATTTTTCAGATCCAGGCACGTTGGTTTGCCCGAATGTTGAATGGCGAATTCGACCTGCCCACTGTTTCTCGGATGCACGAAGCGAAGGACGCACGTGCCGAACAACTCCGGTCAGCCGGCATTCTCCAGAGAAATTATCACGCACTTGATAACGAACAGTACGACTACTATGACCGTTTGGCCCAGGAATGTGGGGACTCTCCCCTACCGGATTGGTACCGCGAACTGGGACAGGCAGCTCGGCGGCATGTTCAACGCTGGCCGGGTTGTTTCCGTGACCGCTTTCTCGACGTGCACGGTGCGCCCACACGCTATCCTCAATCGGGATCGCCACAGTAGTTTTGATCATGGCGCAGGGCAAAATCTGGCGGATCAATACTGATTGACCAGATAATGTTCCGACAGGCTACAGCAGCGAAACAGTACCCCAGAAGTGGAACTCAAGCTCCATTTGCAATAGGCGATCGATCATTTGTTCAACACCTCTTTGAACCAGAGGATTGCCGCTTCACCTTCCTTGCGGACATTACATTAATTGCTTTACAGCACCTGAAACTTGGTCCCAATCAACACCCTCATCATCATCTCTATAATCATCAACATCTACAGAATACAGTGATAACAGCGCCTGAATAAAAGAATCACCCAAGATATCTCTAACAGAATATTTGATACTAAAATCTTCACAGGCCTTAAATATAGTATCACCAACGGGATGACCGTCATCACATATACTTCCAACCCCCATTACCCAGACATCTATTCCTTCATCATTTGAGTCATTTAATGCCGCTTCAACCCCAAGAAACATACAGCCAATAATATAATCTACAAGATCTGTAATATCTTTTTCATCAGCATCTGAAGTAACATTCGTTTCACTTATTTTCGTGCTTAGAATAGTGACAGCTTCTTCCCAAGAACCTGACAACTCGCTAGCCGTGCTCTGAACATTTTCAAGGCAATCAAATCCAAGTTCATTCAATGTATAGAAAATGGCAGCATATTTCCAAATATCCTGAATATCTAAATCACTTGAAATAGATAAGCCCAATTCACTCAAGCTCTCCACTTTATCAGAGTCAATATCCTCAATAGCATCACCGTTTATTTTTATTTCTTTACATAAATCATGAATATCATGGCTGGGATTAACAGATAACCCGGAGCTATTAAATAGCTCATTTGTAAATTTATTAATGTCTTTCATTATGCCTCTCCTTATGTGTCTATAAGTAAACTTCCTTTTCCTAATGTATAGGAATTTGCTTTCGGTAGATGCGGAGCCTTGGGTGCCTATAGAATCATCTGTTCTGTGGCTGTTTTTCAAGCACTATTCTTACCTACTCGCTAAGGATACCTATCTGGATAGGGGTACACCTTCAGAACGAGATGTACAGTGGATTTCAGATGGATCAGGTCGAACGCAGTGTTACCATAGTTGACAAAAGCTAAGTGGACAGACACCGTGTTCTGGGGCTGACTGAATATTGAGAATCCCGTGCCAACCTCGACAACTGTCATCATGCACGCCGACATGGATGCGTTCTATGCCTCCGTCGAACAGCGCGATCATCCGGAGTTCCGCGGTAAACCCCTTGCGGTAGGGGGCAGCAGCGCTCGTGGTGTAGTCGCAGCAGCCAGCTATGAGGCCAGACAATTCGGTGTGCATTCAGCTATGCCCTCTTTTGAGGCACGTCGCAAGTGCCCCGACCTGGTTTTTGTGAAAGGGAATATGCCGCTGTATAACCGAGAATCCCGGCGGGTATTCGAAATATTTAAGGAATTTTCACCCTTGGTCGAGCGGCTGTCTCTGGATGAAGCTTTTATTGATCTGACAGGGACTGAGCGGTTATTGGGTGATCCCGCAACGGCAGGTGAGAATCTCCGGCGCCGCATCCATTCGGAGTTGGGCCTACCGGTGTCAGTTGGTATCGGGCCGATCAAGATGGTGGCCAAGATTGCAAGTCAGGTTGCTAAGCCTGACGGGTTGAAGTGGGTTAAGGGGCGCGATGTCAGATCCTTTCTCGACCCTCTGCCGGTCAGTCGAATCTGGGGTGTCGGTCCAGTTTCTGTAGGGCGGCTCGAGGCGGCAGGATTCCACACACTGGGTGATCTTGCCCGAACCTCAGATACAGTTCTGCGGGAACAGTTGGGTGACTGGGGTGTAGAAGTTGCACGACTTGCGCGGGGAGAAGACATTCGTGATGTAGAGCCCTATCGAGATGCCGTTTCCTACGGTGAAGAGCACACGTTTGCCGAGGATATTGCGGATCACAGCCTGCTCGAGTCGATGATTCGCACACATGCTGAGTCGGTTGCCCGCCGTTTAAGGCGCGACGGCATTCAGGCACGAACGGTGGTCCTCAAGTGGAAAGAAGGTCGGCGGACAGCACCTGGTCCACGCGGATACCCGCTTCGCAGTCGACGTATGACCCTGCCCGACCCCGTTGATGATGGGCAGGCCATCGCAATGGCCGCCTGCGGTCTATTGCAGCGTTCGGGTCCGGCAGTGCCCATCCGTTTAATCGGTGTTGGCTGCACCAACCTTGAAGTCGCTACCGTCAGCCAAGTACAGTTGTTTTCCGAAGGATCCACACAACGCAAGAAGAACCTGAATCAGGTGATTGACCGTATTGAAGACCGCTATGGGCACGGTACACTGACCAGGGCTGGACAAAAGATCGTCAGGCGGGCTGGGCTTTCCATGCAGGTGAAACGTGGCGAAAAAGATCAAGATTGACTGACCGCATCCGCTGATTCGTAAGGCTGACGTATGCGGTGGCTTAATTCCCAGAATTGGAATCAGTCCTGGTGTTAGCCTATGATTAGGTCATATACACGCCATGGACAGGCACAATGTTAAAATAAAGCGAGGAGTAGACTGATGCGTTTGCAGAACAAGGTAGCAGTTATTACAGGAGCAGCGTCTGGATTTGGTGCAGGGACTGCGCGTCTATTTGCGACAGAAGGTGCGGCGGTTGTGGTTGCGGATATCAGTGACGAGGCAGGTGAATCAGTGGTTGACTCGATCAATACAACGGGTGGTAAGGCCGTCTATGTCCATGCTGATGTCACCTCTAGGGACGATACCCGGAACATGATAGACGCCGCCGAGAAACTGGGCGGTCGGCTCGATATCCTGATCAACAACGCCGGTTATTCGCACTCGAATAAGGAATTCGCAACGGTTACGGATGAAGAGTTTGACCGTGTCTATGATGTCAATGTCAAAGCTGTCTTCATTGCAATTCAGGAAGCACTACCGGTTTTCCGCCGGAATGGGGGTGGCTGTATTATCAATACTTCTTCTACAGCCGCACTGAGGCCGCGTCCTGGACTTGCCGTCTACTGCAGTTCAAAAGGTGCAGTCAACAATCTGACAAAGGCCCTCGCTGTCGAGTTGGCGCCGGATAAGGTTAGGGTCAATGCGATCTGTCCGGTGATCGGTGAAACCGGCATGCTCGAGACTTTCATGGGTGTGCCGGATACGCCTGAAAATCGTAAGAAATTTGAGGCGACGATCCCACTAGGTCGTTTCTCTACACCCAATGATATCGCACAGACCATGCTTTTTCTTTCATCGGATGACGCAGAGTTCCTGACCGGCGTAGCGCTCGAGGTTGACGGTGGGCGTTGTGTATGACCGCGTTCATGACTTTCGGATGGACTTATACCTGTGGTCTGCGTATGCCTTTAACAGCAATCACTGTCGACTTAGATAAGGAGGGCGCATGTCTGTAATAGATGACCGTCTGGCAGAACTCTCAATTGAACTGCCTGATCCCCCGGCGCCACTGGGCAATTATGTCGGTGCCCATACCGTTGGCAATCTGGTGTATTTATCGGGCCATGGCACCAACAGGCCCGATGGTTCTTTCATAATCGGCAAGGTACCGACGGTATGTTCCGAGGAAGCGGCCTATCAGGCGGCGCGCCTGGTGGGCCTGAACCTGCTGGCTACCTTGAAAAACCATATTGGGGATCTCGATCGCGTACAGCGGGTGATCAAGGTATTGGGTATGGTCAACGCTGAGCCGGATTTCGGGAATCATCCCAGTATCATCAATGGTTTCTCCGACCTTATGGTGGAGGTGTTTGGCGATGCAGGACGGGCAGCCCGTTCGGCTGTCGGTATGAACTCTTTACCGATGAATATCCCGGTTGAAGTCGAGATGATCGTCGAGATTCGTTGAGCTAAAGCCTGATTACCTCGCTATTCGGTCGGATATTTGCGCCACCGAGGGGATCAGCCAGTGCTGGACCGGCACTCGGCAGTCGCTGCTTCATCAAGTTGCAGCGAGTCAGTGATGACCACACCGTAATCGATTCGGGCTGTATCAATAGAGATCAGCTCATCGCGTACATCTTCAAGTACCTGCCTCATGTCCCGTTCCAGGGGATTGCCATAACCGCCACCGGCAGGCCCAACACAGATAAAACTGTCCCCGGCCTTGGCCGAGGTATGCGGCACTTTTGAAGGCAAAGATTCAGATTCACCTGACGCGTGCCTCAGCGTCAAGCCGGCGGTGTGGCCATCTCCCCCACCCCGAAAACCCCATGGACGGTATTTGTGGCCTTCACCTTCGATTGATCCACCACCGTCTTTGAGATACGTAAACTCCCGGATAGAGCCCAGTCCACCTCGCCATTTGCCTGCGCCGCAAACATCTTCGCGAAGTTCATAACGGGAAACCCGCAGTGGTAGGTGAGATTCAATATCTTCGATGGGGTTGTTGCGGGTATTGGCATACAGCGTGTCGACAGCATCCATCCCGTCCATACCTTCCCGCCCGCCATAACTGCCTTCACAGATTTCCATGTGGACCCAATAGTCATCCCCGTCCAGTCCCGAAAATGCAATGACTCTGAGGTTTCCAATGCCGGCGGAAACCTGTGCGGGGACGGCCTGACCCAGCGCCTTCATGACCGTGTCAGCAAGTTGGTTGCCGGGGCAAAAGCGGGCAATCGTGGGGGCCGGGAATATTGGGTTTGCAAGACAACCCTTCGGTGCGATGATCTTGATAGGCCGGCACAGTCCATCGTTGACCGGAATATGTCCATGTACTGCAGTATCCAACAGTACGGAACGGATCGTCAGCCAGACGGCAATATCTACGGTACCCACAAAAGGCATGTTGATCGGTCTATCGGGCACTTGGTCCGCGGTTCCCGTGAGGTCGACGGTCATTGCCTCATCCTCTATGGTAATCGTGACGACAATAGGGAGGTCTTTTTTATTGGGTTCGTCGCTGTCCAGGAACCCATCAATGTGGGTTTTTGCCCGGTAAGTGCCATCAGGCACCTTGGCGATTGCTGAGCGCATGAGGCGCTCCGCATGGTCCATGACCTGGTCGCAGGCGCGTTCGAGGGTATCTTTGCCATAACGCTGAACCAACGCCAGGAAGCGCTGGGCGCCAATTTGGGAGGCTGCGACCTGCGCTTCCATGTCACCAACCACCAGATCTGATGCGCGGATGTTGTCACGCAGCATGTGCCAAACCCCGTCCACTTTTCGACCCTCGTCGTAGACCTTTATGGCTTTGAACTGCAGTCCCTCAGCATAGGCATCGATAGCGTCCACGATACCGCAGCTGCCCGGGGACAGGGCTCCGATATCCAGATGATGTGCTGTGGTGACCGAATAACCAATAAGATTGCCATCGTCGAATACCGGCACGATAAACCCGACATCCGGTCCATGGCTGGCGCCACCATAGGCGTCGTTGTGCATGATGACGTCCCCGGGTCGAATCGTGTCGCCCCGGTCTTCTAGCGCCTTCAGCATGCCTCGCACATAACCCGGAATCGGGCCAGACTGCAAAGGCGTTGACTGTGTCGATTCGGCAAGCCCACGACCACGAGTATCTACCAGCCCTGCACCGAAATCCTCAGATTCACGGATGATCGATGAATACGACATGCGCATCAGTTTGTAACCCATTTCGACCGCAATATTTTCCAGCGCACCCTGGATGACGCTTGCGGTCACCGGATCGATATCCAGTTGCAGTTCTGCCGTCGCTGTGTCGTTCATGTCTTTTCTCCGATACTGATGATCATATTGCCTGCCATGTCCGAAATAAATTCATTTTCAGGGGGCACAACAGTGGTGGAATCCCGCTGGATGATGATTGCAGGGCCTGCAATTGGTTGTTCAAGAGGCAACTGTTCTCTCTGGTAGAACGCTGTGTCAAATTCCTCAAGATGATTGTCGACCCGGAACATACAGGCGCCGGACTTCATCAGTGCTGATTCCCGGGTACCTGCATCGATACTGTCAGGCTGGCGAATTTTCGGCATCTGCCCAACACCGGTTACCCGCGCGTTCACAATCTCAATCGCACTATTCAGAAAGCCGTGGCCGTATTCGGCTCTGTGCTGGTTGTGGAACTGTTCGAAAATCCCCGTGAGACTGTCATCATCCAGTAACCCGTCGGGGAAAGTGATCCGGAGTTCATATCCCTGGCCGACATAACGCAGGTCACCTGAACGCAGGAAGCTGAGTCCCGATCGATCCAGGCCATCGGCCAAAAACTGGTCGGTCAGTTCCTCTTCCATCGTTGCAAGATCACTGTTGAGTCGTGGGAGATCGATGTCACCGCTGACCTGAAATTCTGTACGGATTGTGTCGTATTTAAGGTCTGTCGTGAGCAGCCCCACTGCCGAAGTAATTCCAGGGTATTGCGGAATGAGCACTTCTGACATACCCAGTTCACGGGCGACATCTACAGCATGCAGTGGGCCGGCACCGCCAAACGCAACCAGAGAGAAATCTCTCGGATCGATTCCTTTCTGTACTGTACGGGAACGAATTGCGTTTGCCATGTTCGCGGTGACCAGCGTTAGGATACCGTCTGCAGTAGTGGGCACGTCCAGGCCCATGTCTGATGCCAGACAGGCAATCGCCTGTTCAGCCGCCTGTTCATCTAGCGACATTTCCCCACCGAGAAAATAATCTTTATCCAGCCTTCCAAGTACAACGTTAGCGTCTGTCACAGTGGGTTGCTGTCCTCCCTGGCCGTAGGCTGCTGGACCGGGTACTGCCCCCGCACTTCGGGGACCGACTCGAAAACCACCCCCCGGATCAGCGTAGGCGATAGAACCACCACCTGCACCGATCGTCTGGATATCAATCATAGAGACCAGCAGCGGGTAGCCTGCGATCCATGTGTCACGGGCTGAAGCCTGGGCGAAGGTTCCGTCGCTGACGATCCCGATGTCGGCAGAGGTACCGCCCATATCAAAAGTGATCAGCTTGGTCCGGTCCGAAAGCTCACCGGTCCAGGCGCCACCGAGTACGCCTGCCGCAGGTCCGGAAAGCAGCGTCATGACAGGCCGTTCAGACACCATCTTGGCTGTCGCGACACCGCCGTTGGAGCTCATTACGTGGAGGTCTGCGTCTATGCCATCATCCGCAATTCGTGTGGCGAGGTGATTCACATAGTCTCTGACTTTGGGCCCAATAAAGGCATTCATGGCGGCCGTGGTGAAACGCTCGAATTCCCGGAACTGGGGAGAAACTGACGAGGAGGTTGTCACAAAACATTCAGGATATTCTTCCTCGATAAGCTGGCGTGCACGGTTCTCATGTGCCGGGTTGAGATAGGAGAAAAGAAAGCACACTGCAATCGATTCAACACCGGCGTTTTTCAGTTCCTCTATCGCGGTACGAACTTCATCCTCATTCAGTTCAGTCAGGACCTCACCGGTTGGTGGCGCAATCCGTTCAGTGGCAGTCAATCTGTATTGGCGACGGACCAGAGCCCGATTCTGCCAGGGTACTTCCTGCATAATCGAGTAGTGTTCAGGCCGTTGGTGGCGACCGATGTGAAGGATGTCACGGTAGTTTTTTGTGGTGATCATCCCGGTCTTAGCGCCATCGTGCTGCAGAATGGCGTTGGTCGCGATAGTGGTGCCGTGCAGCAAATGATCGATATCTGCCGGGGTTATGGTGTGTCTCTCACACAGTTCGCGTATCGCGGTGCTGACACCGTCCGAGGGGTCGTCCGGTGTGGTTGGCACTTTGTGTATTTCAGTGCGGCCAGACTCGGTGTCGGCAAAAATGACATCCGTAAACGTACCTCCGACATCGACCCCGACGAGCTTCATGCATTGTCTCCCTGGTTGTATTGCCTGACCCCGTTAAACGAGGTCAGCCGAGCCTGGAAAGTCTGTATTCTGTGGGTTTGGTGGGTGAGGTTGCGTGTTGGACCTATCGCAACTCCACACGTGTACCCACGATAACGTTGCCACCTTACTGTGACGAATCGCGCTGCGTCAAGATGGTCCAGTCGCGGGGGTGGCCCGTCCTTCAGGTGTGACGCCGGGGCTGCACGATTAGACCGTAGTTTTCAGGCTCTCGATGTAGTGCAAAATTAAAGATGTTGTTCTGGATAATCTGGCACAGGTCGAGATCACAATCCCAGGTTATGAGTTCGTCGGCCAGTGTTTCACAGCGGACAACAATTTCCCCGGAGGGCGCGACGATACAGCTGCCACCGATCATGTCGCAGTTCTCTTCGCAGCCTGCCTTGGCCGCGGCCGCGACCCAGGTGCCGTTCTGGTAAGCCCCGGCCTGAAGTGAGAGGTGATTGTGAAAGTCCTGCAGATGATCGAGTTCGGGTGCGCGAGGATAGTGGACCGGTGTGTTGTAACCCAGCAGGACTATTTCGACACCCTGCAAACCCAGCATTCTGTACGTCTCTGGCCAGCGGCGATCGTTGCAGATACACATCCCCAGTGTCGCGTTCAGCGTGTTGAACACCGGAAACCCCAGATCACCGGTTTCGAAATAGCGTTTTTCCAGATGTTGGAAGGGAAAATCGGGTTCATGCTCACGGTGACCCGGGAGATGGATCTTGCGATACTTCCCCACGATCTCGCCAGCTTGGTCGACGAGTATCGAGGTGTTAAACCGCCTGGTCGTATCGTTGTGGCTAATTAGTTCGGCATAACCGAGATAAAAAGCAATTCCGGCGCGCGCGGCAGCGTCGAACAATGGTTCGGTGTCTGCGTTGGGCATGTCTGTTTCAAAAAACGCATCGATATCGGCCTGATCGTCGAAATACCAGCGTGGAAAGAATGTTGTCAGTGCCAGTTCTGGGAATACAATCAATTTCGATCCGGCATCATCCGCCTTGCGCAACAGGGTAATCATGCGCTCAACGGCTGATGCGCGGGGTTCGTCACGGGCGATCGGGCCCAGTTGAGCAACAGCGAGAGGTAACGAGCGAGTCATGGATTTAGCCTGATAGTTCCAATAAAACTTTCATCAGAACATCCATACCGGCAGCAATATCCTGTTCAGAAGAAAATTCATTTATGTTGTGACTGATACCGTGTTTTGATGGAATAAAGATCATACCGGTCGGACAGTTTGGCGCGAACATCTGAGCATCATGTCCAGCGCCAGACGGAAGTCTACAGTAGGTGTAGTCTGAGGCAGCGGCTGCTTTTTCTACCATGTCTATGATCATGGTATCAAATTCGACAGGGCTAAATCGAGCCAGGGACCGTTTTTCCAGTGTTACTCCTTCAGCAGCAACTGTATCCGTGGCAAAGTCGATCAATCTGGTTTCTGCCAGGGTCAGTTTAGTATCAGATGAATTGCGCAGATCGACTATAACCCGGGCACGGTTGGCGATGACGTTGATCAGATTTGGAGTTAGCTCTGATACGCCGACAGTAGCAACCTGGTTAGCACCAAGATCCGTAGCGATAGCCCGGGCTTCAACGGCGATGGCTGCGGCGACATACCCTGCGTCATGACGCAGGTGCATCGGCGTTGTACCTGCATGATTAGAGACGCCCCGTAGTTCGAATTCCGTCCAGGATATTCCTTGTACACCCGTTACGGCACCAATCGTGGTGTTCGTATTCTCCAATACGGGGCCCTGTTCAATGTGAAGCTCAAGAAAGGCTCGGGGGATCATGTTGTTGACGGGGATGTCACCCGCGTAACCGATACGGGAGAGTTCCGCGCCGACAGTCTGGCCATCGGTGCCGACAGTCTCCAGCGCGGTTTCCAGGGACAATGAACCTTGGTGTACAGCGCTGCCCATCATATCCGGTGTAAACCGCACACCTTCCTCGTTTGTGAAAAATCCCACAGCGATAGGGTATTGTGTCTTTAGGTCAGCATCATTCAGTGTTTGGATCGCCTCTAGCCCAGCCAGAACACCGAGCGCACCGTCATAAAGACCCCCGGTTGCAACAGAGTCAATATGAGACCCGATGATAACGGGTGGACTGTCCAAGATGCCGGTGCGTGTTCCAATAACGTTCCCGATACCGTCAATTTGGATTACCAGGCCAAGATCATGCATCCAGCGTACTACGAGATCGCGGCCGTCGCGGTCCTCATCGCTCAGAGAAAGACGACAGACACCACCGCCGGTTATAGCACCGATCCGGCCGAGTTCCTTGATTCTGTTTTGCAGCCGCCCGACATCAGCAGAAAGGTCTGTTGATCGAAATGTAAGGTTGTTCATTTACAGACAGTCTAGGTGTGTGAATGAGCCCAATCGGATAAACGTAACTGTCGGTTGTATCTCATTGGCTCAGAGGTCCGATGTCTGCGCCGAAATTTCTATCGACATCCATCTCCTTGACCAGTCGACCAAGCGGACGTGCGGCATCGGACAGATACCGAGGCAGAAACTTGCCGCTACCGCGTTCGACCTTCAACTCACCGTTTTCTACGGCTACCCGTCCACGGCTTAATACAGTCACCGGCCAGCCTGTGAGTTTTCGACCTTCGTACGGGGTGTAGCCGACATTGTCATGGAGCAGATCCCAGGCGACGGTGATTTCTTTTTCAGGATCCCAGATTGCAATATCTGCATCTGATCCAATCGCGATAGTGCCCTTGCGCGGTAATAGTCCATAAATCCGTGCTGCATTGGTCGCGGTCAGTGCGACAAACTGGTGGATACTAATACGGCCTTTGCCGACACCCTCAGAAAAAAGCAACGGAAGTCGAAGTTCTATACCCGGTACACCGTTTGCGATCTGCGGAAAAGTCGGGTTAGGGCCGGCAGCCAGCTTGCCGGTTTCATCAAAACGATACGGAGCGTGATCAGAGGAAAATACCTGAAAGGTACCGTTTGCGAGTCCTCGCCAGATGACATCGTGGTGGGCTGCATCACGTGGTGGTGGACTGCAGCAGAATTTTGCACCTTCGGCGCCATCGCGATCGAGATCTGAAGCGGTCAGAAACAGGTACTGAGGGCAGGTCTCACCGTAGACTTTCAGGCCAGCGGTCTGTGCGCGGCGGATCTCGGCCATTGCTTCGCTGGCCGACACGTGAACAATCAGGATCGGAACGTCGATCAGTTCGGAAAGACGAATCGCGCGGTGCGTCGCCTCGTCTTCGGCAAGCTCTACATGACTGATGGCGTGATATTTTGGTGCAACGTAACCGCCCTGAAGCAGTCGTTCCTTGAGCCAGCGGATCATGTCGTGGTTTTCGGCATGGATCATCACCATTGCGCCATGTTGTCTGGCAGTTGCCAGCACATCGAGCATCTGATGGTCGTCCAGCTTCAATGAGTCATAGGTCATGTAAACCTTGAACGACGTCATGCCTTCACGAATCAGGGCAGGCAGGTCTTCGCGCATCGCCTGCTCAGTGGGATCAGATACGATCAAATGAAAGCCATAATCAATGACGGCCTTCGTCGACGCACATTCATGGTAATCATCGACTGCTTTGCGCAGCGACTGGCCCTTCATCTGCGCAGCAAAGGATAGCGTTGTAGTAGTACCGCCAAACACGGCGGATCGAGTACCGGTGTAAAAGTCATCGGCACTCATGACATTGCCGACAGACGACGCTTGCTCAATATGGCAGTGGCCCTCTACCCCTCCGGGCAGTACCAGCATTCCGGACGCATCGATCTCATGTTGGGCTCTGGGTAGATCCAGACCGAGTGCTGTGATGCGGCCATCACAAATGCCCACGTCACACAAAGTGCTGTCGACTGCCGTGACGACAGTGCCGCCGCGGATGACTGTTTCAAATAAATCCATGCTGTTATTCCTTGGTTTCCATAACACGAAAAACTGTTGGGTTCGATGATAACCCGGTTACCACCGATTGATCGATGTATTAAGAAGTAGCAGTCCAGTGAAATGAGGTTGCAGTCTTGAGGTTTCTGACTACATCGATACCGCCTGGATGGATTGCTGCAGCCAAGCGCCGTAACCTGTTAAATCCCAGTCGGTGTGCGGCTGGCCGATAAGTTGTATACCCAGTGGCAGGCCGCGGACCGCCGCCAGTGGCAGGGTGAGGGCAGGCGATCCAAGAGCAGAAGTTGCCGCATTGAATGCGGGGCTGCCGGTCTTGAACGCATAACCCGATTCGCCTGAAGGTGTCAGTGCGCCCAGCTCTGGAGCAGGGCCGGGAGCGGACAGTGTGATCATCGCCGATGCCAGGTCCTTGAGGGTGGCGAAACTGGCTCTCATCCGCTCTCGTTTTTCGAGTGCCTTGCGATAGTCGCCCAGGGTGATTTCCTCGGCCATTTCCAGCCACAAGCTAAGGTCATCGCTCAGCAGTCCGGTGCTCTGGTAATGGCGTAGCGCCCAGCGCATTTCATAACTGCAAAGAATTCGGCAGAGCACCATGCTGTCGTCGATGTCCTGTTCAAATGCTTCAATTGCAGGAAGTTCATTACGTCTGACTAACTTGACGTCCAGCGATCTCAGTTGGTCGAGGATCGCCTCGAAAGCGTTGCGGGTGGTTTCATCGCACTGCGACCAGCCCTCGGTCTCAAGCACAATCAGAGTGTCGGGCTGAGCGGGAGGCGCCAGCTCGGGCGGGCCGTAGAGCCCGGGATAGCCTGGATCAGCACCGGCACGGTGCGCGATTTCGTAGGCGACCGACCACATGTCGACCAGGGAGCCGGCATGAATGCCCAGGTGCAGTTGACTCAGGCTCAACCCTTCACCGCCGTGCAGTGCGCCTAAAGTGGGTTTAATCGCGATATTGCCGCAGTAAGCTGCCGGGCGAATGATGGAGCCCACCACCTGGTTGCCCAATGCAGCCGGGACCATACCGGCGCCAACTGCAGCGGACGAACCGCTGGATGATCCACCAGGCGTGCACCGGGCGTCAAAGGGATTGGTCGTGGGGCCGGGCACCATAAAAGCGAATTCAGTGGTTACTGTCTTTCCCAGTATGATCGCGCCGGCCAGTCGAAGTGCGTTGACTGAGGCAGAATCCATGTGGGTCTGCCTGCCCTCGTATATCGCGCTGCCAAGTGCTGTGGGCATATCTTTGGTCTGGATAACATCCTTGATGCCGATCGGCATGCCGTCGATCGCCGATAACGGTCGGCCAGCTTTGTAGCGTGCGGAGGATTCGTCTGCGGCGATGCGTGCATTTTCGGTATTCAAAACCACCCACGCGCGGACCACGGGTTCTTTTTCTTCGATTGTCTCCAGACAGCGCTCCAGATAGGCCCTGGGGGTGCCACTGCCGTCCCTGAACTGTGCACTGGCGTCATAAAAGGTCCGAAGACGATAGTTCTCAGGGTTGTAGGTGCTTGTTCCAGATGCTGTCATAGCGTTTCCCTCCTTGAGAACTTCATTGCATGCTTAGAGTGCAGCACTCACCTGATCAAAAAGATAACTTGGGTCAGCACTGGGGTTTGCCGCAACGGATCGAAACCAGGTCTGCCCGTCAACTTCGGTCAGTGACACCCAACCGTTCTGCAGACGGCTGCGGACAACACTGGGTTCGGCATTCAGCGGTCGCCAAACTACAACACCGGTCTGGTTGGGTCCCCACAGTAGAAATCGCGGATCCGATTTGATCAGGTCTGCCAGTTGATCCGCTTTGCCCATGTCGGATTCAATACGTTCGACAAGGCCCGTTCGTCCCCATGACAGCAGCATTGCGGCTAGGGGAACTGCTGCAGCAGGTGTAGAACCGAGCAGCCCGATATTGGGTGTGGCGAGATAACCCCCGCCGTAGCTGAGAGCGTCATGTGCTGTTTTGGCATTGCGAAACAACACCAATGCCGAGCCTTTAGGTTGATACAACCATTTGTGCGCGGAAAAGCCAACCGAGTCCGCTGCCTCAATTCCGGCAAGGCAGCTGGCGAATCGGTCTGTCAGCCGCAAAGGCCCAGTCCAGGCTGCATCGACGTGAACCCACGCTGTCTCGTCGGGCCAAATCAGAGGATCGATGGTGCCGGTCGCAACGGTACCGGCAGTGAGAACCAGCGCGGTCCGGTCCAGTTGAGTCAGCGTGGAGATGTCCACCTCGTGGCGTGAATTGGTGGGCAGGGCAATGTATTCCAGACCTAGAATCTCAGCTGACTTACGAATTGAAAGATGAGACTTATCTGAAGCCGCAATACGGGTGACCTGTTTGAGTTGGCGGGCGGCCCATAGTGCCGTCAGATTGGCAATGGTGGAACCGGGCACAAAATGGCCGCCGGACATTCCAAATGACGGTGCCAGCCAGTTAACGACCCGTTCAGTGAGTGAGCGCGCGGCGGGTGCAGCGTCCGGATGCAGCAGATTCTGGTTGGTGGCGACCTGCCACAGCGACGCGGCCCAGGTGATGGCAGGAGTCGGCGGGTCCATATGGGCAAAGTAGCCCGGGTGATGGAGCTGTGCGCTGGCGTCCAGTACAACTGGCGCCAAGGTATCCAGAGCGGCGCCATCGCCAATACCTGCCTCAGGCAAACTCTCAGGAAGCATTAGGGCTGGTGATTCCGGTACCGGTTGAGTACGTGGGTGATAGCTGTTTGCCAACCTGTCCAGTGACTCAGTAATCAGTTCACGGTCAAAAATGTGGTCGGGGTGTGGGGGTGGCTGTGTGGTCATATTTCTGGAAGCGATTGCTAGGGGTTAGTGCTCTGGGTCTGACGGCCATCGCTGCAGACCGGACTTCGTGGGCCGATACTGAAAGTACTGGTCAGCACACCGATTTGATCATCCCAGGCAGAGGATAACACCTCTATCCGGGGAAACAGACAACATCGATGTGGACTCGAGAAGTGGGCCGCAATGGTTAACGCTACTGGCGCAATGGCGGCAGTCTGTCAGGTGCAAAGGGTGCAAGGTCAATGCTGCTGGCTTGGCCGTCGCTGATCAGCTCAGCCATTGCCAGGCCGGTGCCTGGTGCGTTCAACATTCCCCAACAGTTATGGCCTGTGGCAACGTAAGCACCCCGAGTGCCTTGAATCGCGCCCACGACAGGCATTGCATCCTCGCAGATGGGTCGATAGCAGGCCTGATGTTGAACGACGGTCGCTTCCGCCAGCACCGTAGAGACACGGCCAGCAAGCACCCGCAGGCGATTGCAGGCTGTATCGTCGATTGAAACATCTTCCGGTGACACAGGCAGCGGGTCATCGCCTGAAAATCCGCACAGATAAACCTCGCCGTCGGCGCGTGGGATCAGCTCCGGCCCATGACGCTCTCCGAGCTGGTCCTCGTAGTCCAGGAAGAGCGCATCGGCTGTGACGGGTGTGTTGGGGGACAGCGTGATACTGTAACCCTTTAGCCCGTAAATGGCCGGTAGGGGCAGCCACTGTGTGGCAAGTAGGCTCCACGGACCCATAGCGATGACAACAGCGTCAGCGCTTAGAAACCTACCATCGACTGTGATACCGGACACCTGATTTTTCACCGGGTCCCGTTCTATAGACTCCACGGTCCCGAGCCTGAGCTGTGCACCCGCTGTGCAGGCGGCTGTTAGCAGGGCCCGTGTGAATCGTTCTGGATGGAGTTGGGCCGTGGTCGTGGTGTCGCCGAGCAGTTGATGGACCACGCCTTCATTGTTTAACCAGTTTACAGCCGTGCTGAGTCCGGTACCGCGTGCAAACGAGCGACGATCCGATAACGCCATGGCATAGGTATCTACACGGCGATAGCCATAGTCTGTTGCAAGTGCATCGGTGAGGTCGGTGTGCAGATCGAAGCTTAATTGGGCCAGTTGGTCCTGGGGTTGTCCGACGCACCAGTCACGGGCCAGAAAGCCGCCAGATTTGCCGGATGCTGCACAGGCCGTATCGCAGCGTTCGATCACAGTCGCGCCAATGCCTTTGCGTGAGAGGTAATAGGCGATGGCGCTGCCGATTACACCTGCACCAATTATAATGACATCCATCTGTTGCGTGGAAGGTCAGGCCACATGAACCAAAAGTTATGACAGCACTGACTGATTCCAGTGTCGTCATTCAAGTTAACAGAATACCAAATATAATTGAGCTGATGCGTAAAATACTTCATCTCAGTAAACCAACCATTGTATGAGTAATGATTGTCAGTCCGTGTGTAGGCATCTGTATTATTGACCCGGTGACCGGTTACTGCCGGGGTTGTAATCGGACTCTCGAAGAAATTTCCGAGTGGCCGCACTACAGCGATGAGGAAGCCCGCGCATTGTTGCTGCAACTGGAACAAAGGGATCCGCTCGCGCCTGAATCTGATTGATACCTGGCCAATACTTCAGTACCCGTTCAACTGGGGCTACACTACAATGCTGATCGCCAGCGTTGACTGGTACTCGAACAACACGATATTCACGATAAAGCATGGGTCATGAAGCTGGGTGAAGGCTGGCAATTCTGGATAGACAGAGGGGGAACGTTCACCGACCTTGTGGCCCGAACTCCATCTGGTGGCGTGATCAGCCGCAAACTGCTGTCAGAAAATCCTGAGCACTACAAGGATGCTGCGGTTCAGGGCATTCGCGATATTCTGGAGATCGGCCGTGGTGATTCGATTCCAGCCAGCGTAATCGAAGCCGTCAAGATGGGTACGACGGTGGCTACCAATGCATTGCTAGAACGCAAAGGCGACAGGACACTTCTAGCCACAACCCAGGGATTTGCCGACGCCCTGCGCATCGGCTACCAGACCCGACCTGACCTTTTTGCGCTGCAGATCGTTCTGCCTGACATGCTTTACGAACAGGTGGTAGAGATCAGTGAACGGGTTCTGGCCGATGGTACGATCGACCGGTCACTTGATACTGGCGCGGCCCGAGCCTCACTCCAGCAGTCGTACAACGATGGGATTCGATCAATCGCCATTGTCTTTATGCATGGTTATCGCTATCCAGAGCACGAACTGGCTGTGGCAGATATTGCGCGCGAGATTGGATTTACCCAAATATCTAGCAGTTACGAGACCAACCCATTGATGAAGCTGGTCAGTCGGGGTGATACAACTGTGGTCGATGCCTATCTGTCACCGATGCTAGGCAACTATGTGTCCCAGGTCGCAAGTGAACTCGGTGACGTTCGGTTGATGTTTATGCAGTCCCATGGCGGGTTGACAGATGCCGGGCTTTTCCGTGGCAAGGATGCAATTCTTTCCGGTCCAGCTGGCGGTATTGTCGGTGCAGTGAAAACCGCTGCAGCGGCCGGGTACGATCGAATCATATCGTTTGATATGGGCGGCACCTCTACCGATGTTGCACACTACAATGGGGAATACGAACGCACCTTTGAAACGCTTGTTGCTGGTGTGCGAATACGTGCACCGATGATGATGATCCATACGGTGGCTGCAGGAGGTGGTTCGATCTGTTTTTTTGATGGTTCCAGATACCGAGTGGGTCCGGAGTCTGCAGGCGCTAACCCAGGCCCGGTTTGTTATCGGCGCGCGGGTCCATTGACTGTGACCGATTGTAATGTGATGCTGGGAAAACTGCAGGCGAAATTTTTCCCGTCCGTGTTCGGCCTTGGGCAGGATCAGTCACTGGATGTCGAGGCTGTAAAACAAGCCTTCTTGAAACTGTCTAAGCAGATCGAAGCTGCTACCGGTGATGCGAGAACGCCTGTTGAAGTCGCTGATGGATACCTCCGTATTGCTGTTGAGAATATGGCTAACGCAATCAAGAAAGTGTCCGTGCAGAGGGGATACGATGTAACCGGATACACGCTTAACTGTTTTGGCGGTGCTGCGGGTCAGCATGCGTGTCTCGTTGCAGATGCGCTGGGTATGACCCGGGTATTCATGCATCCACTGGCCGGTGTACTGTCTGCCTACGGCATGGGCCTTGCCGATGTACGGTCTCTTCGAGAGAGAGCGCTGGAGTTGCCGTTGAAGGAGATAAGTATGGGTGAGCTGTCCCGGGCCTTGGATGAACTGACAGCATCAACGACCGACATTTTGGTGGATCAGGGTATCCCCATCACCTCGATCAGCGTGGTTCGGCGGGCCCATCTTCGTTACGACGGTACTGATACGTCTCTTGAGATTGAATTTGGTTCTCTGGCTCAGATGGGTGAGCGCTTTGAGGCGGCTTACCGTCAGCGCTACGGTTTTGTGATGGCAGATAAACATCTCGTCATCGAAGCCGCTGCTGTTGAAGCCATCGGCAAAATGGACACAGCGGAGATTTCAGTGATTCAACCACAGAGGACTACCGATAAACCGCAGGTGCTGGCCCAAGTGTCGGCTTACATGGCTGGTCAGGATCAGCAAACGAACGTCTATGATCGGGAACTCCTGCAACCGGGAGATCTTGTGTCAGGGCCGGCCATTATTCGTGAGCAGACCGCAACGACCGTTGTTGAGCCCGGTTGGCAGGCTGAAATTGACACCCACAGCAACCTGATCATGACCCGCATGGTTGCACTTGAACGTCAATTCGCGATCGGCACTGAGTGTGACCCGGTCATGCTGGAAGTGTTTAACAACTTGTTCATGTCGATCGCGGAACAGATGGGTCTGACCTTGGAGAAAACTGCCTATTCAGTAAATATCAAGGAGCGATTGGATTTCTCCTGCGCCATTTTTGATCCCGATGGCGATCTGGTCGCTAATGCACCTCATATCCCGATTCACCTGGGCTCCATGGGCGAAGCCGTGCGTACGGTTATTGAAGTCAATGCGGCTTCAATCAGTCTGGGAGATGTTTACGTCGTCAATGCGCCATATAACGGTGGCACCCATCTTCCCGATTTAACGGTTATTACGCCGGTGTTTGATCAGGTGCACAGCCGGATTCTGTTTTATGTGGCGAGCCGTGGTCATCACGCTGATATCGGTGGCATCACACCGGGATCGATGCCGCCTGACAGCCGTATCGTGGAGGAAGAGGGTATTCTGTTTGATAACTTCAAGCTGGTCGATCACGGTACGTTTCTGGAACAGAAATTGCGTGATCATCTTGCGTCTGGCCCATATCCGGCCCGCAATCCGGAACAGAACATTGCGGATCTTAAGGCACAGATCGCTGCCGGTGAGAAAGGGGTGAAAGAAGTTCACCGCATGATTGAGCAGTTTGGCGTGGACGTGGTGCATGCCTATATGAAGCATGTACAGGACAATGCCGAAGAGCAGGTCAGGCGGGTGATTGATGTGATGGACGACGGTGAATTCAGTTATCCGCTTGATGAAGGCAGTGTTATCAAGGTCACGATAACCTTCGATAAGGAAAAGCGTTGCGCTACGGTTGATTTCACTGGTACCAGCGATCAGCGACCGTCAAACTTCAACGCACCATCAGCAGTTGTCCGCTCAGCAGTGCTTTATGTGTTCCGCTGTTTGGTGGACGATGCGATTCCTCTGAACGAGGGTTGTTTGAAGCCTATCAATATTATTATTCCCAAAGGCTGTATGTTGGCACCGCAGTATCCAGCTGCGGTCGTCGCTGGTAATGTGGAAACCTCTCAGGCAGTTACTGACACGCTGTTTGGCGCACTCAGAGTGTTCGCTGCAAGCCAAGGTACGATGAACAACCTGACTTTCGGCAACGAGCAGTACCAGTATTACGAGACCGTCTGTGGCGGTGCCGGTGCCGGTCCTGGATTCGACGGGACTTCGGCGATCCACACCCACATGACGAACACTCGTCTTACCGATCCTGAGATTCTTGAATGGCGTTACCCGGTGGTTCTGGAGAATTTTCAGATTCGCCGGAATAGCGGTGGGCGCGGTCAATTCAAGGGAGGGGATGGCACGTTGCGTCGAATCCGATTCCTGGAGTCGATGGAGGTTGCCATGCTCTCAAATCACAGAATCGTTCCTCCGTACGGCATGGCCGGTGGCCATCCCGGCGAGGTCGGCCGCAACTGGGTCGAGTGTGCTGATGGAGAGAAAGACGAGATGACCGGTCGAGACAAGCGAACCGTTAAACCTGGAGACGTGTTTGTATTACAGACACCGACCGGTGGTGGATATGGCAAGCCTGAATGATCAGTTGAAATCGCTCAAGTAACCTGTACCGGTGCTTGTCGACCAGCCCGAGTAAATATGAACTTCAATCGGAACAGCAGTTACTGACCTTGTTCCAGCCTGTGTAACGCATCATGATCGAAGTGAGCATGAGTCGAGGCCCCTATGTCGACGCTGGTGATTGGAAAATCTCGAAAGTACCAATCCCAGTTCCTCGACGGGTGATTGCGCCAGGGATCGATGAGCACGTTGACGCCCCTGGGTGAGGTGATACGAAATGCCGAGCTGCCGAAAAAAGCGATCTCGACCGGTCCATCTCGCGGGGGTGATGTGTCGGCCTGCAGATCGATCATCCGGTTATGATTACTTGTCATCTGCCAAACGTTAAGACCGTTATCGATGTTGTTCATGATCGGTTTTCCAGATCAGACGACCGGCGACAGGCCACCGTCAATATTGACTGATGTACCTGTGATATAGCTTGCTTTAGCCGAGGCCAGGAAACAGATCACATCGCCTGCTTCATCTGCTTCCCCAACCCGGCCAAGCGGTACAACTTGGCTCATCTTTTGCCAATGGTCATCCAGGCTGTAGTCAGGATTGTCTTCGTGCATTCGGGCCCAGGATGCACGGTGCTGGCCGCTCTTAATCAGGCCGATGCAGATGGTATTAACTCGAATACTGAACTCGGCAAGTTCCTTGGACCAGGTTTTAGTCAGGGAAATTCCCGCAGCCCGTGATAGGGCAGTGGGCTGGGTGCCCGCAGCGGGGGCTTTGCCACCGGGTGTAGTGGTATTGATGATCACACCCGAATCAGACTTTTTTAGATAAGGTAGAGCATGTCTCGTGCCGTATACCGCGCCATAAACCTTGAGCTCAATGTCAGCGGTCATCTGTTCGTTTGACATATCTTCAAACCGTGATGTCGAAGAAGTACCCGCATTGTTCACCAGAATATCGATGCCTCCCCATTGGTCAACCACCTGAGAAATCAATGACCGAACTGAGTCTTCATCCCGGACATCAGTAGAAATACCCAGTACAGGGTTCTGGGTCTGGTCTGAAATGTCAGCGACAGCCGCGTCCAGTCTGGATTGATCCCGAGCGGCAATCGCCACACGAGCGCCCTCTCGTGACATTGACAGTGCTGCTGCCTTGCCGATGCCATCACTGCCGCCGGTAATGACGGCCACCTTTCCTTCAAGTCCAAGGTTCATGGGTAGCGCTCCTTAAGTGACTTTATATTGTGTCGAGTGCTCATTTTCTCTCGAAGGGTTGATTTGAACTGCGCACGCACCAAATATTCTAGGGTAGTCAACCTTTCTACCCATAGGTCCCAAAGAGATAACCACTTGACTCTAACTGGGATGGCAACCTAATTATTACACGATTGAATCTGGAGACAGTTTGATTTGAACGTTGTTGATTGGGTTTGACTTAGTAGGAGTCATGAACTTAAATGATACATGCACACGCCACTGTCGTTAGACGGCTGTGGTCTGGGTAGCGACTGGATGGAAACATCGTCCAGTCCATCCTAAAACGGGTTGGCTAGTTGAAACAGTCGACAATTCAGAAAAGCCTGGTCAGCGGACTTTAGTCTAAAGCTGCCAGGTTGCTGCTTACCACGTCTTTGCGAACGATCTGAACGGGCTGTCGATGTTCCTGATATCCTGGATCAGTTCCCGGGCCTCGGTTTCCGGGATTCCCTCTGGCATCGGCAAGGTCATACTGTCGGTCTGTCCACCAAAGCGTTCAGTAAGTTTTGACACCAGGTTGTCGTAAGTGGCAATGACTGCAAATTCCTCGAGCACCTCGTCGGGAACCTGGGCCGCCATCTGTTTCCATTGCCCTTTCTTTGACATCTCGTGGAGTTTAAGGCCGAGGTCTTCCCAACCGTGTAGTGCCAGTATTGGATGGTAGCTGCGGGTAGAACCGTAAAACGCGATCCGGTAGCGAACGGCTTCCCGCTCTTGGACCAATGCAGCTTCATCTTTGCCAGTAACAATGAAGCCGCCACCCCAGATTTCGAAATTGGAACGATTACGCCTGGCCTTTTTAAGTCCAGACCGGATCTCTGGAAGCGCCATTTCTTCGACGTATTTCCGTGTCGCGAAAACGTGCAGCCGCACACCGTCACAGACTTCTCCGGCAAGCCGCAGCAGTGCCGGGCCTACCGCCGCGATGCTGATCGGGATTGGCCCCAGACCCGATTTTGGTGGAGAAAAATCCGGAGTCATCAGGGTGAACGTATAGTGCTCTCCCTGGAAATCAAGTTTTTCGCCAGTCTCCCAGCAGCGCCATATGGCTCGGAGGGATTGCACATATTCGCGTAGTCGGGGCTGTGGAGGCGACCATGGCACGCTGAATCGCCTCACGTTATGGCCCTTGACCTGCGTGCCAAGACCCAAGGTAAAACGTCCCTTGGACTGCAAGTGAAGATCCCACGCACTGGTCGCTATGATCATCGGACTTCTTGGAAAGCACACAGCGATAGACGTGCCAAGCTGAATTCTTTCCGTTGCGACCGCGGCGAATGCGAGTGGAATAAACGGGTCGTTCGCAATCTCAAAACTCAATACACCATCGAAGCCCCAGGCTTCAGCCGCCGCGGCAGCTGGCCCGGTTTCGTGCCAGTTGTCCATGGGTATGCCTGTTTCTACTTTCATCGGTCACTCCCGGCTACACAATGCGATCCTATCAGGCTGGAAGTCTAGTGTAGGCCAATAAGGAAATAGAAATGGTTTCACTTCAGGGATCAGCAGTCGTGTCCTGAGCAGGCGGCACTAACTGTGGTTCAGCCAGTGCTTAATCAGGTGATGTGCGATCGCAATCGAACGCGGTGCTGAGAATTCCTGATCCTGGCCCGTAAACAGTTCCACCACCTCTTTTTTGCTGAACCACTGTGCCCATTCCAGTTCTTGCAGGTTGACATCCAGCTCGAGGTTTTCTGCCATTGCAAAACAGCCGATCATCAAGGTTGCCGGGAAAGGCCAGGGCTGGCTGGTGAAATAACGTACAGCTCCCACGCTCACGCCAGCTTCCTCGAGGAGTTCACGTCTGACTGCTTCTTCAATGCTCTCCCCGGGTTCCATATATCCCGCAAGCGCTGACACAAGCTGGCCGGGATAACCGGGATTTCGACCCAGCAGGCAGTGTTCACCATCAGCGGAGACAACGAGCATAATAACCACCGGGTCGATGCGGGGGAAAATTACGACGCCACAGTCACTGTCCGTGCACGCGCGTTGTGAGCCGGCCATTTGCGCGCGTGTACTTGAGCCGCACCGGGTACAGAACGGATTTTGACTATGCCAGTTCAGAAGTGAGCGGGCCTGGGCCACGATGGCTGCTCGTCCATCTTCAAGTTGTGCGGCAGCTGAGCGCGCATCGACGAAGCCGACGTTCTGTGCTTCCAGTGTGCGCTGCGCGGCTTCATCGATGGGGGTCGCAAAGCAGGCGACACCATCGTCGTCTATACCCAGGAAAACACCAGTGTCATCGATGGCCAGCCAGTCAGTGAAGTCACTGACTGTACACCAGTAAAGTTCGGGGTCCGGGTTGCGCCACATGGCAACCCGCAGGTCCCAAAATGGCAGGTAGCGTGTGTCGGGATGGTGCCGATGTGATTCAAGCCAGCGGCCATCTTCACGGTTACGATCAGCCCGGTCCAGCAGGCTGCTGGTGTAGGCTACCCTGGGGCCTTCACGATCCAGTCCGTGAACCGGGAACTTTGAACTGTCTATTACGATCTTCTCCATAGTCTGGAGTGCTGTTCTACGATGCCGGTGAAAAAGGATCAGATCAACTGCCGTAGCGCTTGACCAGCGCTTCGACATCGGCCGCCACCTTATCCATACAGTAGCGCTGAAAATTGTCCTGGGTCACCAGGCTGGTTGCGTCTTCGACACGGTCAAGAAAAAGTTTGCCGTCCAGGTGGTCGACTTCGTGCTGGTAGGTTGCGGCGGTCATACCTTTGACCACGGTGGAGATCGGATTGCCCTCGCGATCCCAGGCGTCAACCTTAACCTCACAGTGGCGCCGCACCTGACCTCGGAGATCAGGCACACTCAGACAACCTTCATAATTAACGAATGTCTCGTCGCCGGCCGGTGTCAGTATCGGGTTGACCAGAATGGTCAGGGGAATATTGGGTCTATAGGGATAACGGGGGTTATTACGTACTTCTACAGTACAGATCCTCAGCGACTGATAAACCTGGTTGGCAGCGAGCCCCGCACCGTTAGCCTCGCGCATGGTTTCAATCAGGTCATCTATGAAACTCTGCACATCGTCTGACAACAGTTCCTCCCGGGTCAGCGTTCGGGTCGGTTGACGTAACACGGGGTGTCCGATCTGGGCAATTCGCAAGGGACGGCGCATGATTAACTCCAGGGTTGAAAGGTTTTGAGCATAAATGTGAAATCGCTAATGGTCTCGTTTTGGAACCGGTCTGTGTAGCCTCGAGGGTTTGGTTAAAGAGTCCGGTTAGAGTATCTATTAGTATTGTACTGATGGTTGTTGGGTGATGCTGGTCGGAGCGACGGTACAATACCGGGGTTACAGTTGGTACAAGGCTAGATGCCGGTAGTCTTTTCCGGCCCATAACAACCAAGATAAAGCAGAGTGCAACATGTTCAGGGAAATTAGATCAGTGGTCACTGGCACCGTCTACCAGATCGAAGTAACCGCCGGCGATCAGGTCAAATTGGGCGATGACCTGGTCATAGTCGAGTCGATGAAGATGGAAATACCGGTTGTTGCCGAGGCAGGTGGTACAGTGATCGAGGTGCGCTGCAATGAGGGTGATTCAGTGATTGAAGAACAGGTACTACTGATTATTGACTCGGATTGATTGAATTGGATTTACGTTTCTGTCGCCGAACTGAAAGGAAGAAGCGCGATGAGTTCAAATAAGGGTGTCCAGGATCCAGACGCTCCTCGGGTAGATCTTGCCGAAGTGCTTGCGGCAAAAGCACAAACACTGGATGAGAATCGGCCGGAGGCAGTTGCCAAACGGGCAGTGACCGGCCACCAGACGATTCGACAGAACATCGGTCAACTCATAGACCCGGGCAGTTTTCAGGAATATGGTCAGCTGGCGGAACCGGCATTCAAGAACCTGCAGGGACCGGCCGACGGTCTCGTCATGGGTACGGGAACCGTGTCTGGTTTCAGGGTCGGGTTCATGGGTTACGACTACACTGTGCATGCCGGTACACAGTCAATCATCAATCACGCGAAAGCGGACCGCTTTCTGCAAGTCGTCGAAACACTGCGTCTACCGCTGGTGCTGTGGGCCGATGGCGGTGGCTGGCGTCCTTACGAAAACAATATCAACTCACGAGATTACGAAGAGACTTTCGCAATGATGGCCCGGCTGTCGGGCCTTGTTCCAACAGTTGGTGTGGTCTCGGGGCGGTGTTTCGCCGGTAACGCCAACCTTGCCGGGCTGTGTGACACCTTGATAGCCACGGCCAAGGCTGCAATGGGGATGGGCGGACCTCCCCTGGTCGAGGCGGCACTGGGACTCACTCTCACGCCGGAAGAACTCGGTCCAGCGGAGATGCACGAGGCTTGCGGGGCTATCGACGTACTGGTGACTGATGAACAAGAAGCGATTGATTGTGTTAAGCGTTACCTGGAATATTTTCGCGATGCAGGCGGTCAGCCAGGCCCAGATCCCGACACCTCGGTACTGCGCAACGTAGTACCCGAAAATCCACGACGTGCCTATGATGTGCGAAAGGTGATTGAGGGTATCGCCGATCAGGGCTCGGTCCTTGAACTGCGACCTAAGTTTGCGCGTTCGGTGGTGACGGCGCTGGCCAAAGTCCAGGGCACACCGGTGGGTGTGCTGGCGAATCAGCCGATGTTTCTGGCCGGCGCGATCGACAGCCCGGCCTCGGACAAACTGGCACGATTTATTCAGCTCTGTGATGCACACGACATTCCGATGCTTTACTTGTGTGATACACCCGGACTTATGGTCGGTCCCGAGGCAGAAGCGACGGCGCTTGTTCGGCACAGCTCGAGAATTCTCAACGCTGCAATCAATGCAACGACACCCTTTATGACGGTCATTTTGCGCAAGGCTTATGGCCTTGGCCAGTACATGATGGGTGCGCTGCCGCTGAGACCGGCGCTGCTGGTCGGATGGCCTACGGCAGAGTTCGGGGCGATGGGGTTTGAAGGTGCAGTTAAGATCACCCACAAAAAAGAGCTTGAAGCCATTGCCGACAAGAAAACCCGGCTGGCGCGCGAACGGGAACTGGCTGATGAATTACGGGCACACAATACAGCGCTCGGCCTTGCTGGGCGATACGAGCTGGATGATGTGATTGATCCGGCAGATACCCGCGAGACAGTTATTCGGTTTCTAGTGAGTCTGCCGCCACTTGCTCCCCGCACTGGGCGTAAGCGGACAATCGACAACTGGTGAATACGGGAGGCGTAACGCGATGCATAAGGCTGTTAAACGTGCTCTCACTGTAGAAGAGATTCAAACCTATCGACGTGATGGCGTAGTCCTGGTAAGAGAGCTTGTAGACCCCAATTGGGTTGGAGAGTTACAGGAACTTGTAGATCAGAACATCGTTCAGCCATCGACCATGGTTCGTGATATCAACGAATCCGGTAGTACTGGAAATTTTTTCGGAGACACTTTTGTCTGTCATCATATTACGGGATTCAGGTCGTTTATTTTTGACTCACCTGCGGCCGATGTCGTTTCTGCCTGTATGGGGTCGAGTCGGGTAAATCTTATATTTGATCAGATTCTCGCCAAAGAACCCGGGACCAGCACCCGCACGGCCTGGCACCACGATGCCCCGTACTGGCCAGTTGCCGGCGACATGATCGCCACAGTATGGGTAGCGCTGGATCCTGTAACCTATGACACCGGTGCAGTCGAATACGTCAAGGGATCACACCGATGGGGCAAGCGCTTTGCCGCTGTCAGCTTCAGTCCAGGGGAAACCTATCATGAATCACTGGAACCGATACCGGACATCGACAGCCAACGCGACGTTTTTGATTTCGCTTGTTTCGAAATGGCACCGGGTGACTGCACGATTCATCACGGTCTGACAGTTCACGGTTCGCCGGGTAACAGCAGCACTCGTGTCCGTCGCCGTGCCTACATTACTCGCTGGGCAGGCGAGGATGTCACGTATAATCCGCGACCTAATCTCCAGCGGATGTTGCGCGACCCAAATATAGAAGCCGGCCAGCGGCTGGATTGTGAACTGTTTCCTGTGGTTCGCGAAGGGCTTACGCCGAGTTGATTGGTTGTTTTTCAAGGCATGGACAGTGGATCTGGACAGAATCGAGAATCATCGTCCAAACCGTCCAGTCGAACCATCTCATCCGCGCTGATCTGGAAATCGAAAATATCCGCGTTTTGTACGATCCGAGCGGGATTGCTTGATTTAGGGATTACAGCCTGCCTTTTCTGCAGAGCCCACCGGATCATCACCTGCGCGGGTGACCTACCGTGTTGTTCAGCTATGTCAGTGAGAACGGTATCATCTAAACGCCGTCCTTTGGCCAGGGGGCAGTAACCGGTAAGTTGTATACCTTCCGATCGACAGAAAGAGGCGATGGATGGTTGTTGTAGGAACGGGCTGAGTTCGATCTGATTGACCACGGGTCGTGTATCTGAACGTGAAAACAGTTCCTGAAGATGTTCATGGGAAAAATTACTGACGC
Organism: Gammaproteobacteria bacterium; assembly: GCA_022450155.1. Lineage (NCBI taxonomy): Bacteria > Pseudomonadati > Pseudomonadota > Gammaproteobacteria > Gammaproteobacteria bacterium. Next base: position 30,686 of record JAKUQR010000020.1, read on the forward strand.
CGATTGAGCGGGCGCGTCCAGATCCCTTGATTTCTTCAAGGGCACGCCAGGAATCGTTGCGCAGATTTTCGACCGGCCAGTGAATGAGGTACAGGTCGACATACTCAAGTCCGAGCTGATCCACACTGCGGTCGAATGCGTCGTGCGCTGGCTGATAACCCTGGTCGGAATCCCATAATTTTGTGGTGACGAAGATGTTCGCTCTGGGTATGCTGCTTTCGCGCACAGCCTGGCCCACATCCTGCTCATTGTTGTACATCTTGGCGGTATCAATATGTCTGTAGCCAGTTTCCAGGGCGAACGCGACGGCATCTCGGGTTTCCCCACCGGGTTGTGCCGCCCACGTGCCCAGCCCCAGCAGAGGCATGCTGTTACCGTCGCCAAGCGATACTCGGCTATCGATGGCAAGTTCTTTCTCAGACATGTTTAACCGATTCTGCAGCTCATGCCACCATCGACTGGTAGTGACACCCCAGTGATGAAGCGTGCTTCATCACTGGCTAGAAACAATGCAGCATGGGCCACATCCCAGGCGTCACCCATCTTGTTGCCCAGCGGTACCCGTGTATTTCGTGCGGCCACCACTTCTTCGCGAGTCTGGCCCCACGCTTGTGCACGGTTGTCGACAGCCATGGGTGTGTCTATCAGCCCCGGGAGAATGACGTTGGCGCGAATGCCGTACTCGGCATTTTGGATCGCCAGTTGCTGCGTCAAGGCCACCAAAGCGGCTTTACTCGCCTTATAGGTGACCCAGGGGTAGTTCTCAATTGCGGCAATAGAAGAGATTGTGATGATCACGCCACTGCCTTGGGCGCGCATGACGGGCAGGGCGTGTTTGCAGGCAAGGACAACGCCGCGCAGGTTGACCGCGATGATACGGTCAAAGGCTTCGGTCGAGATCTCAGTGACCGGCGCGTCGCCGCCGGTCACGCTGATACCGACGTTGTTGTGGAGAATATCGAGTCGTCCGAGACGATCTTTACAGTGTTTGACCGCTGCTTCAAGGCTGGTTTCGTCTACAACATCGGCGACAACAGCCTCTCCCTGCCCACCTTCATGCTGTATAAGTTCTACAGTTTCCTGTGCAGACTCGATATCTCGATCTACGGCGAGTACCTGGGCCCCTTCGCGTGCGAATAGCAACGCGGTCGCCCGTCCATTGCCGATGGTCGGCCCCGGGGTCTGGCCAGCACCCACCACCATCGCAATCTTGTTTTTCAGTCGCATTGGTTTCTGGTCTCTTGATTATTTTGTAGCTAGGGTGACAGCGGGTTTTCTTCTCCATCGGGCAACGGCATATCGAACACATTCAGGGTTACTGACACCAGGCAGTAGTAACCGACAATACCAACGAGATCCACGACGCCGCGATCACCAAGCATCGTCTGCGCCCGGTCGTATGTCACCTGACTGACCGTGCGGTGGTCAAGCAGTTCACTGACGAACTCGTAGATTAGGATTTCATCCTCCCGAGAGAGTGGGGGTTTTTGCTTGAGGCGTATGGCCTCTACTGCAGTGGAGGATACACCAGCCTCCATTGCCATCGGGGCGTGTGCATACCACTCAAACTGTGCACACCAGTACCTGGCTATCACGAGAATGGCCAGTTCCGACAGACGCTTGGGCAGCGAACTCGAGAAGCGACAGAAAGCACCGAGTTTCTGGGCCGGGTCCGCAAGTCCAGGGCTGTGCAGCCAGGCATGGAATGGACCTCGAAGGCTATTTCGGGGTCCAGCCATGATGTCATCGTAGACCCCTTTCTGGATAGGGTCCATCTGTTCAGCGGACAACTCAGGAATACGGGGCATTGTGGTTCCTCTGGTTCAGGTTGTAGCGCTGAGCAGATTCGAAGCGCGACAGTTAACTATGCACAAAGCAGATGGGTGACGCAAAAGTACCCAGTATGGTGCAGACAGGTGTATCTTCGGGTCGGTTCTACATCGTCTGTTCAGGATGCCTGCGTCGTGCCGCTGGATGGCAGATTCCGATGATCAAAATCGTTTTCCAGCAAGGATTTGATCAATTGGACCTCGAATGCGTGAGCAGTCACCAGCCTGTTCCAGCGGTCGTCACTCATCCCTTCCGTTCTGAATGCAACCATCGACAGAACACAGTTCTGTGTAGATGATCCAGTTACTTCACCCGGTGTGACCCGTACAAAAATGCGTGGCTCGAGGTTCTCTGGCTTGATCCCTACGCAGTAATCGATCAGCTGATTCTGCGCATTAGGCTCAATGCGGACAAAAATGGTAGATCCGTCAAAGATGGAACGGCCATGTACAAGCCCGTCGCCATCCACGCTAACCCGCCAGGTGCCGAATGACCAAAGATCCATTTTGTTTGGATCTGACATGAACTTGAACACGGTCTCGGCGTTGCTTTCAATGGTGACAGATGCGGTATCCGTGTTCATGGGCTGTCGATCTGTTGGCTGCGTGCTACCAGTACCAGAATGCGTGCGGGGTTGTCACTGCCGCAGGCATAGGCATGCCCTTGGGCGCCGTCAAAGTAAAGACTGTCACCAGGTTTTAACTGCGTTGGCGCGTACAGTTCACTGTGAACAATCACTTCACCCTCAAGAACGTATAGAAATTCTTCACCGGGGTGAGAGGACAGACCGCCGGCCTGATCCAGTGTTCGGGCTCGTATTGTGTTGATCACCGGATGCATTTCTTTCCTGGACAGGTCAGCACACAGGACTTCAGCGTCGTAGCGGGCTAGTTCTTGATGGGTTCCGTTACCGGCCAGCGTTAGGGACCGTACACCGGGCGTCAGTGGTGCAGCGTCATCTCGAAAGAAGTCGGTGATATCAACTTTGAGGTACTGCGAAAGGATAAAGAGGTGTTGTGCGCTCACGGCAGAATGTCCATTTTCGATCCGCGACAACGTCGCCTCCGAAAGTTCGCAGACTTCTGCCAGCCTGGCCAGGGTCAGTCCCCGCAGTTTCCGTAACTCGGCTATGCGCTGACCCAGTGACCGTTGGGGAATGTCATTGCCGATTGCAGTCATCAGTCTGGTCTATACAGAAACGGTCTGGAATTTGGGATTTTGCCAGTCACCGGACTCAAGAATCTTTCGCAGCCTCGACACAGCTTCCCAGATATCTTCATAACTCAAATACAAAGGACCTAGGCCAAAACGCAGTGAGCTGGGTCGTCTGAATGATCCAACCACGCCTGCAGCCAGCAGGGCCTCAGACACTGGACCTGCACCCGGATGACTGAATCCAATGTGACCGCCACGCTGTTTGTACTCGCGGGGTGTGTTGATCGTCACGCCGAGTGAACCACATTCCTGTTCGAGCAGTTCCATGGTCAGGTCGCCCAGAGCTTTGTGTTTTGCCCAGAGCTGTTTTTCGTCCACCTCCTGCCAGATTTGGGCTGCACAAAAGAAGATTTCATTGGCAATAACCGCTGGTGTGCCGGTGGCGTGGCGGCCCGCCCCGGTTAAGGGCTCATACTCGGTCGCGAATGCAAAAACGTCTAGATGCCCCATCCAGCCACAGATCGTAGGCCATCCGTTCTCTGCATGGCGGGGGTTGATCCACAAATAGGCCGATCCACCCGGCCCTCCACTTAAGTACTTGTAGCCGCACCCAACAGCAAAGTCCGCATCATCGCGGGTCAGATCAACTGGGATTGCTCCGGTTGAGTGCGAGAGGTCCCAAACAGTCAATGCATCAACCGCATGGGCACGATGATTGATGTCCGCCATGTTCCAGCACTCACCGGAACGGTAATCCGCATGACTTAAGTAGACGATCGCGGTATCAGTGTCGATAGAATCGATCAGTTCGTCTCTTGATGTGCACACCTTGAGCCGAGGTGGGTCAGGATGATTGTGGCTAAGTCCCTGGGCCACGTACAGATCGGTCGGGAAATTGCCGTCTTCCGTCAAAATGGTGCTGCCTGATTCACGAGATTGCCAGGCATAGGTCAGAATTTTATACAGGTTCACCGTCGTGTTATCACAAATCAACACGTTGCCTTGACCGGCACCCATCAGGTGGGCGATGGCGTCGCCGATCTGGCGCGGTCTGTCCAGCCACTCGGTGTGGTTCCATCCCTGGCGGCGCAGCTCCACCCATTCGTCAGTGCAGAACGAAGCCAGCTGGTCCGGGACTGTTGCCGGCATGGCGCCCATTGAATTGGCATCCAGAAAAATGGTGTGTTTTTGGGATGCCTGAAATCTTTTCTTGAAACTCGACAGTGGGTCCTGCTTGTCCAGTTGCTGGCAGTGGGCGCGGTCAATGGCCATGGTCTAGCCGTCCAGTTGAGGGCTAATCTTGCAATTATGCAATAAAAACTGCAAAATTGTAAGTAATGTCCAGTAGGGATGGAGTCAACAGGAGACCGGCTGATGGATAAAGGGTCTTGCCGCTTGGCAGTAGACATCGGCGGCACATTTACGGACGTGGTGCTGTGGTCGGCCCAGGGCCAGACCACAGCCAAAGTATTGACCACAGTACAAGCGCCTGAACAGGGTGTGCTGACCGCGGTACACCAGGTGCTGAATGAGACCAAACGGTTGCTTTCGGACGTCAGTCTGATGATTCATGGGACCACGTTGGCCACCAATGCTTTGATTGAGCGTAAAGGCGCCATCACCGCATTTCTCACCAGCGAAGGATTTCGGGACATTCTCGAGATGGGTTATGAAAAGCGTTTTGCTCACTATGATCTGAATGCTGCTCGGGCGGCACCGCTGGTACCCCGGCCTTTACGCTATACGGTACCTGAGCGGATGACCGCAGATGGTCGTGTACACGTGCCGCTTGATCAGGGCGCGGTTCGCGAGGTAGCCAGGACACTGAAGAAAACCGGCGTGGAAGCGATCGCTGTCGGGTTTATTCATGCTTATGCGTATGCACAGCATGAGCAGATGGCAGCAGAAATACTCCAAGCAGAACTGCCCGGGGTGAACGTGTGCCTTTCCAGTGACGTATGTCCGGAGATGCGTGAATACGAACGTTTCTCTACGGTCTGTGCAAATGCCTATGTACAGCCACTGATGGCCGGTTATCTTGACCACTTGAGCAATCTTCTGATTCACCAGGGGCTGCGTTGTCCGCTTTACCTGATGATGTCGGGTGGCGGACTGACAACGCTGGATCAGGCAGTCCGCTATCCGGTGCGTCTCATTGAATCCGGGCCCGCCGGTGGGGTGCTCATGTCCGCGCGGCTTGCTTCAGCCCGAAGACTCGACAACGTAATGTCGTTCGATATGGGAGGTACCACTGCAAAGATCAGTCTGATCCAGAACGGCCAGCCAGACCGTAGTGCAACGTTTGAAGTGGCCCGTGAGTACCGCGATATGAAAGGCAGTGGATTGCCAGTCCGAATTCCCGTGATCGATATGGTCGAGGTCGGTGCCGGCGGTGGGTCCATCGCCCGAGTTGATGCGCTGGGACGCATCAGTGTGGGTCCGGACAGCGCCGGATCGAAGCCTGGACCCGTGGCTTACGGGATGGGTGGTGACGAACCCACGGTGACGGACGCAGATCTGGTCCTGGGTCGACTCGATAGCCGCCGGTTTGCAGGTGGAGGACTGCAGCTTGATGAACAGGCTGCCCGCACCGCATTAGCAGTGACTATTGGTGAACCGCTTGCTCTTGATGAGTACTGGCCGGCGGCCGGCGTGATCGAGATGGTGGAAGAAAATATGGCGAATGCGGCCCGCGTTCATGCTGTTGAGCGGGGCAAAGAATCCGGCGAGTACACGATGATTGCTTTTGGCGGTGCCGGGCCCCTCCACGCAGCTCGACTCGCTGAAAAACTGGGTATTGATCGCGTGATCATACCGTGGGGTGCCGGAGTGGGTTCGGCCATCGGTTTTTTGCAGGCGCCGGTGTCTTACCAGGTGGTTCGAAGTCTCAGAATTTTGATTGGAGCCGAAGATCTCTCACCGCTGATTGATCTGCTGGACCAGATGCTCGGGGAAGCTACGCAGGTCGTTGTTGCGAGCGGTAGTAGTGAGACTCTCAAACACAACCGACAGGTCGCCATGCGTTATCAGGGACAGGGGCACGAGCTATCTGTCGATCTCCCCGATGGTCCGGTCACTGGCCAAACGCTTGAACTTCTTCGGTTGGACTTTGAATCGCTATATCGACAGGTCTATGGTCTGACGATGCCCGATATTGCAGTCGAGTGTGTCTCCTGGTCTGTCACGGTCATGACACCTGCTGCTGCAGTGACGCCTGTGAAAGAACCTGCCCGTACGCAGTTGCTCAAACCGTGCAAAACCCGGCCAACCTACGACCCGGAAGGCGGCATGATGGCAGATGCCGCACTCTACTGGCGGGTCGAACTGAATCCAGGGGACTGGTTGGTTGGGCCCGCACTGGTTCAGGAAGATGAAACAGCCACGTTCGTACCGTCTGGATGTACATGCACCGTCGACGAAGGGCTTGCGCTTGTCGTTGATCGTGAAAACACCAATGCCCCAAGGGCAATGTCATGAACGCGGTTTTAGGGCATCAGTCTCGTCAGTCGATCGATAAACAGGTGATGTGGACCCGTCTGATCTCGGTGGTTGAGGAACAGGCACAGGCACTGCTGCGTACAGCATTCGGGTCAGTGGTGCGGGAAGCAGGTGATCTGTCTGCTGGTGTGTACGACCTCAAAGGTCAGATGCTGGCTCAGGCTGTGACGGGTACGCCTGGGCACGTGAACACGATGGCGATGGCAGTCGGCCACTTTCTCGAGCGTTTCCCAAGTGAAACAATGAAGCCGGGAGATGTTTTTGTGACCAACGACCCCTGGATGGGGACCGGACATTTGTTCGACTACGTGATGTTGACGCCAGCTTTTCGTGGCCAGGATCCAGTTGCTTTTTTTGCCTCGACCTGCCATGTCACCGATGTCGGCGGGCGCGGGTTTACGGCCGATGCCACTTCAATGTTCGAGGAAGGGGTGCTTATTCCCCATATTCGGATTCGATCAGCGGGCACATTGAATGATGACGTGCTTGGTATTATCCAGGCCAATAGTCGCAATCCAGTCGAGGTCATGGGTGATATTCGTTCGCTGTTGTCCTGCAACGATGCGGGTGTTGCGCGTTTTGCAGATATGCTTGACGAGTTTGGACTCGATTCGCTGGATGATCTATCTAGACACATCATTGAATCGTCCGCCATTGCGATGCGTCATGCGATCCGCTCTGTGCCAGATGGTATTTATGCTTCGCAGATGACAATCGACGGGTATGAAAAGCCGATCGTACTCGAGGCTCGTTTGACAGTAGATAAGGAAAGAATTTATCTAGACTACGGCGGGTCATCCTCGGCTTCACGCTTTGGTATCAATTCACCCAAGTGTTATACAGACGCTTATTCTGTGTTTGGCCTTAAGTGTGTTATTGCCCCAGATGTTCCCAACAATGCCGGTTCGTTGGGGTGCTTTGAAATAGAGGCCGAACCGGGCTCCTGTGTGGCGCCTGAGCGTCCGGCACCCGTGACGGCACGGCATGTGATCGGGCAGATGTTGCCGGACATTGTTTTTGGGTGCTTGGCACAGGCGCTGCCCGATCGTGTACCGGCCGAGAGTGCGGGTTCGATCTGGGTGCTGGCGATGACCAGCATGGAAGATGCCACCGGCGACGCGCGCTTCAACGTGATGAACGTGGGACTGGGTGGCATTGGCGCAGGGCCCGAGTACGATGGTATGAGCACAACAGCTTTTCCGTCAGGTGTAGGTACGATCCCGATCGAAGTGACTGAAACAGAGGCTCCGTTGATCTTCCACCGTAAGGAGCTGTTACCGGATTCAGGCGGTGCTGGTGCGACGCGTGGTGGTCTGGCGCAGATCATTGAAGTCGGCCACGCCAATTCTGAGCCTTTTCTGGTGTCGGCGGCGACGTGGGATCGACTGAACTACCCGGCCCGGGGACGGCATGGCGGGTGTGATGGCGGATCTGGCGCTGCATATCTGGGTTCAGGTAAGCAACTGATCGGGAAAAAAACTCACCGCATCCCCGCCGATGAAACGTTAGTCATCGAAACGCCCGGGGGCGGCGGTTTTGGTGATCCCGAAAGGCGCTCTGATGCGCAGATCGAAGCGGATACCGAAGCCGGTTACGTGAGTAAGACCAGAGCGATTGTCGATTACCGCAAAAACTAGAGTATGCTGCCTCGATCACCTGAATCTACTTTTTTAAAGTAGCTGAACCGGCTGTTCAAGAGTGATGTCGATGACATCTTCACAAGCCTCTAATCGTACGAACACTGTCAGCCAGCTGATTGACGCACGCGCTGACGCAGTGCCGAAGAGCACTGCCCTTATCGATAGAGGTAGGATCTGGACTTACGCCGAACTTGCCGCAGAATCGCGGCGTCTTGCAGGTGGCTTACTCAAGCTAGGTATCGGATCGGGTGATCGAGTCGGTTTCTGGCTACCGAATATTGCCCAGTACCTTACGCTTCATATCGCCTGCGCCCGGATCGGGGCGATCACGATATCAATCAATACCCGTTTTCGCTCGAGTGAGGTGGGTGACATCGTGGGGCGATCCGGTTGCCGGGCGCTCGTGCTGTGGCCCTCATTCAAGGACATTGCATTCCTCGATATCTTGGCAGAGGTCGATAGTGCACAGCTGGAACAGCTTGAAATTCTTATCACTTACAGCGAAGACGACCAGGTAACTCAGTTACCGGGGCGACAATTAAGCCGGCGTACCGTGTCCTATACCGACCTTGCACGGTCGAAGATGTTTGCCGGCGACGCTGCCAATGCGCAAAGTGGTGTGGTCGTATTTACCACCTCAGGAACCACGGCTGCGCCTAAGTTGGTTCTGCACAGTCAGGCCAGTATCAGCCACCACGCGCACGATGTGGCTTCGTTTTTCGATTGGAACGACCCGGACGCTGTGCTGCTTCAAGTATTGCCGCTGTGTGGTACGTTCGGACATGCCGGTGCGATGGCTGCTTTATCAGCTGGCTGCCCGATGGTGTTGATGCCTGTTTTTTCTGACCATGAGGCTGTTCAGCTTATGCAGTCACATCGGATCACGCACTGTAACGGCTCGGATGAAATGTTCGCGAGAATGCTGACAGTTGTAGACGATCCCCATCCCTTTCCACTGTTCCGGTCCGGCGGTTATGCTGCTTTTAATCCTTTGTATCAGGATATTGTTGCCAAGGCTCATGATCGTGGAATGAACCTGGTTGGTCTCTATGGCATGAGTGAGATACAGGCACTTTATGCCCGTCAGGACCCTTTAGCAGCTGTCGACCAGCGTGAGCGATGCGGCGGTTATCCTGCGTCGACAGATTCCCACGTACGGGTACGGGATCCTGAGAGCAAAGAGATACTGCCGCACGGGCGTGTGGGTGAACTCGAGGCGAGGGGTCCCAGTCGTATGATCGGTTATTTGGGGGACGCGACCGCCACTGAATCAGTCTTCACCAGCGATGGATTTGTACGTAGCGGGGACCTGGGCTATACGGAAAGCGATGGTGGTTTTGTGTTTCTGGGCCGGATCGGTGATGCCATCCGCCTGGGCGGGTTTCTGGTCAATCCGGCTGAGATCGAGCAGCATATTGAACAGCATCCCGCGGTTGAAAGAGTGCAGGTGGTGGCGGTGGATACCCAGGCTGGTACCAGAGCTTACGCATTCGTGATCCCTGCGGAAAATGCCCGCCTACATAAAGATGCACTGCTTGCTCACTGTGCCGGCGGTATGGCGAGCTTTAAGGTCCCCATCGGTGTCCAGTTACTGAATCAATTTCCAGTGACCGACAGTGCCAACGGCATCAAGATTCAGAAAAGCCGTCTGCGTGAAATGGCATCCGCTCAGCTGAGTCAGGATAAACAGTCCCCCGACACCGATTCAATGGACCCTTGATCGAAAACCGACTCGCTGGCAAAGTTTCCCGAACGGGCTTACCTGATTTGTTAAAGTACAGCTGAGGCGATTTAAATTCACCGTATCTTGGTGTCGAGAGGTTGGCTATGACGATAGAACTGCGGCCATTGCACGGCGATTTTGGGGTCGAGATTCTGAACGTTGATATCAGTGCCGGTCTGGATGATGCGGAATTCGCGGAAATCGAACAGGCTGTTGAGGACTACTCGGTAGTACTCATGAAGCACCAGAATCTGGATGACGACCGGCAACTGGCATTCAGCAATCGGTTCGGCGAACTCGAGTTTGACCATGTGACTTACGGTCGTGACCGTCGTGTCCGCTACGTCTATCGGATCGGGAATATTGATCGGGATGGCAACCATATGCCCGCCAGTCACGAACGCGTTGTGTTTTCGACCGGGAATCAGATGTGGCACACCGACTCATCATTCAGGCCCGCGCCCGCGAAGTTTTCGATTTCCTATGCCTACGAGGTCACGCCCCAAGGCGGTGAGCTTGAATTCGTCAGCGCTAGAGCTGCTTATGCTCGGTTGCCCGAGTCAATACAGTCCACCATGAATGATCTGGTTGTGACGCACGACTATGTATTCTCTCGGAGTAAGGTCAGTCCGGATGCAGTTACGCCGTCACATGCTGAGTCGTTGCCACCAGTTCCTCAGCGTTTGGTTCGTACCAATCCGGTCAACGGAAAGAAGAATTACTATGTCGGTTCTCATGCGCGTTCGATAGAAGGCTGGTCGGATAACGATGCCCGTGTACTGCTCGACGATCTGCTTGATCGCGCTATTCAGCCCGAGTGTATTTACAGCCACCGCTGGGAGACCCAAGATCTTCTAATCTGGGACAATCGATGCATTCTGCACCATGGCCGTCCTTTCGACGCCGATCGTTATCGACGTCGGATGCATCAGATACGCGTCACTTGTGGTTGTTCATCAATGGACGAATAAGCGGTTCGACGGCAATACGTCTGATGGTAGAACCCAGCAAGTAGGTTAGCTTCTTGCAGCCCAAGCTTCGATTTCAACAAAGATGCCAGGTGATGCCAGTCCGTCGACAATCACCAGTGTCGATGTAAAGATCGTTTCATCGCCGATTACTCTAGATCTTGCCAAACGGTAGTCCTCAATAAAGCGTGAATCGGTTAAGTACACCGTGGTTTTGACCAGATCCGATTTACGCATGCCCTGATCGCGCAGACAACTCACGATATTGCGTAGAGTCTGTTCCGTCTGTTTGCGAATGCCGTTTGCGAGGTTGCCTTTCTTGTCTATACCGACCTGACCGGAAAGAACCAGCCATTGTGCATTGGCTGGCACCAGGGTCGTATGACAGTATTTACCCAGGGGCTTGTGAACCGCCGCTGGATTTGAAGAAATATTCATTGTTGCCTCCACTGTTGTCTATTCTGAGTTACCGAAGTTACCGCGTAAGGTGATCTGTAAGTGTAAACGCGGACCACGTTTTGAAGGTAACAACATCACTCAACCCTGCGTAGAATGGGAGGTCTGGGGCATCAATGACAATCTGCTGTTGAGACTGGTTGGGATTTTAGAATGGTCGATTCGAAGGTTCGGTATGACGACGCGTTGGGTTGGCGTCTGAAGCTGGGTGTAATTGTGCCTGCAACCAATACCATTGTTGAGCCTGAGTTTCACAGCATGACCCCTGCTGGCGTGACTTGCCATACCGGGCGTTTCCCGCTCAAGGATGTCCAGATCTCCAGCGATGACGATTTCGAGCGTTTGGTCGCCGATATTCATGCCAACCTGGATCGGGCAGTCGACGACCTGATGTCAGTCGCGCCTGATCACATTATCGTGGGGGTTTCTGCTGAATCTTTCTGGGATGGTGCAGATGGTGCAGAGGTAATTAAGAACCGATTGGCGGAAAAGACTGGTGTCTCGATCACGCTGGGATCTGATGCTGCACGGATGGCGCTGGAGGCTGTGGCCGCACAGCGCATAGGCGTATTGACACCTTACTGGCCAGTCGCCGATGAGCGTGTGCGGCAGTATTTTAACCAATGCGGTTTTACTGCAGTCAGAGTGACGGGTCTTAAGGCAACCAGTCCCCTCAATATTGCCGAACAGAGTCGGGACACATTACGCCATGCCATCCTCGGTCTTGATGGCGACGATATCGATACGATCGTCCAGGTCGGGACTAACCTTGCGCTTGCTGCACTGGCCGATGAGCTTGAGTTAGAACTGGGAAAACCAGTGATCGCCATCAACGTTGCCCTGTACTGGCACGCACTGAGGCAAAACGGCATCAATGAGGCTATTCCAGGATTTGGCCGGTTACTGAAAGATTTGTAGGCGATTCCTAACACTGCAGTTCAACACAGCTTCACCATCATTGAAAACCACCACTGACCAGAACTCTGTAGCTGGAACCCCGGCGGACAAAGATTTCAGCGGGCGTCGTATTGCTGCCGATAAACTGAGGCTTCTGGGTGTTCGCTTGCTGTCAGCAGCAGGCATGTCACACGATGACGCAGCCATGGTTTCCGAGCACGTGGTGGGTAACAGCCTGATGGGCGTGGACTCACATGGCGTGGTGCGTTTTGCTCAATACATGTCGCTTATCGAATCAGGTGCAATCGATCCCGCCGGTACACCGCTTGTAGTCATTGATGAACCAACAATGATCCGGATTGATGGTCGTGGTGGACACGGTGTTCCCGCTATGGTGCAACTTGCGGAATGCACAGCTCAGAAAGCGCGTACTGCCGGAATGGCGACCGGTGCTCTGGTGAACTGTGGTCACACGGGTCGGATTGGCGCCTACGCTGAAACGATTGCGCGTCAGGGTTGTTTTGCCGTGATTATTGGTGGTGGTGGACATACCCGCGGCAATCCCAAAGTGGCACCCTATGGTGGTCGAGAAGGAATCATGGGGACCAATCCTTACACGTTGGCCCTTCCGGGTGGTCCGACAGGCGTTGTGGTGGTGGATTTTGCGACATCCACCAGCGCTCAAGGCAAGCTGCTGGCAGCCTCTAAAACAGGAGAGCCTCTGCCGCCGGGAACCATTCTAGACCGTGACGGGCGGCCGAGTATTGATGCCCGGGACTACTATGCGGGGGGCGTACTGCTGCCGGCAGCCGGACCCAAAGGCTACGGACTGGGGCTCATTGGCGAACTGCTCGCCCATGGGGTCCTGGGTCAGGCAAGGGCACTGAACTGGCTGGTGCTGGCTGTTGATCTCGACCTGCTGGGCGATGATGACTACGTCAGTAGAATTGACGACTATCTGGAATGGGTCAAAGGACGTGCGCCGGCGGAAGGATTTGACGAAGTGATGATTCCGGGCGAACCCGAACAGCGTTGTCGAAAATTGCGGGAACAGTCGGGGATTCCAGTTGCCGATGAAATATGGCAGGAGATCATCGACTGGGCCGATCGGATGGGTATCGTGCTGTCTGACATCGAAGCGAATTCTGATTTTCACGGGGCACAGGTGCGCTGATGGCCTCGTGTTGGCAGGTTACCGAGAAGCAGGGGTTTCTGATTGCTCCTAATCCAGTAACCGATCCGTTACCGTTTCTGTCGAATACCGTGCGCAGTGCGGTTACCGAGATTATGGATGTAGCCAATAGTCTTTCACAGCTGGTCGCGGGCGGTCGATGTCGTGAAGCGTGTCTGGAGTTGCCCATGCCGGATTTTTCAGGCAGCGATGTGATTCTCGATGAACGCGCTGCGGAGCGCCTGCACCAGGCTTATGCCTTTTTGAGCAACGGGTATTTGTGGCAGCCTGGTGCGGAACCGACTCGGCAGCTGCCGCGCACCCTCGCTATTCCTTTCGTCCAACTTTCAGCACGGGTCAAACGGCCACCGACGCTGAGTTATACCAACACACAACTGGTCAATTGGCAGCGGCTAGACCCTAGCGGCGATATTGCAGTTGAAAACATTAAAGCGGTGCAGATGTTTCAGTCTCTTCCTGATGAGGAATGGTTTTGGGTGTTGCACATTGTGATCGAGGCTCGTGGCGCACCAGCGGTGATCGCAGGCACAAGACTGGTGCAGGCAGCAAAAATTAATGATATAGACCAGATCGAAATGCAACTCGAGATCATCCGCTCCGGACTTGAGACGATCATAGAACTTGCAGGGCGTATGGAGGAGGGTTGCCGACCGGAGGTGTATTACGAGACCTTACGTCCATTTCTGTTCGCACATCCCGATGGTGTGGTATTTGATGGTGTGGAAGCATTCGGTGGTAAACCCCAGACATTTCTGGGACAAACTGGAGCACAAAGTGCCCTGATTCCTGCTATCTGTACATCACTGGGATTGCGTCATGCGCGCAGCGAACTGACAACCTATCTGGAGGCTGTACGGGCCTATATGCCGGAACCCCACCGGCAGTTTGTCGCCGGACTGGAGGGCCAGGTCGTGCGAGATTGTGTCAGCAGTACTGTGAGTCAGAGCTCGGTACGGACGCTCTACAATAGCTGTATTGAGAAAGTGGTTGAGTTCCGGCGTCTTCATCTTGGCCTGGCTGCAAACTATATTGCCTCGCGTATGGATAATCCCCGCGGCACCGGGGGTACCGACTTCATGCGCTGGCTGAAGCACATGACTCGGGAAACAACCGAGCAGATGCTCTAGTTGTGTGGGCCGGATTCGCCTGGATCAATTTAAGGAGAAGCGTATGCAGGATTTGTTTTCAATCAAAGGCAAGACGGCTCTCGTGACCGGTGGGTCGCGCGGGATCGGGGAGATGATTGCTGGAGGGTTTCTGGCAAGTGCTGCCAAGGTCTATATCAGTTCGCGCAAAGTAGAGGCTTGTGATGCCGCCGCCGAACGGCTGATGAAGACGTTTGGTGGAGAGTGCATTTCTGTGCCTGGCAACGTTGCCGAACTCGATGGCATCAGTACCTTGGTCGAAACGCTGTCGGAGCGAGAAGACAAACTCGATATTCTGGTCAACAACGCCGGTGTGGGTTGGGGTGCGCCGTTGGAGGAATTTCCGGAGATCGGCTGGGACAAGGTCATGGATACCAACGTGAAGGGTGTCTTTTTCCTGATCCAGCAGTTGTTGCCATTGTTAAAGGCGTCGGGTACTCCAGAAGACCCCGCGCGTGTTATAAACATCGGGTCTATCGATGGTATTGTCACGCCGACTTTCAACAACATTTCTTATGGCCCCTCTAAGGCTGCAGTTCATCACTTGACCCGCGTATTGGCTGCGAACCTGGTTAAGGATCACATTACCGTCAATGCCATCGCACCTGGACCATTTCCAACCTGGATGCTAAGCACGGCGGTAGGATTTGGCGGCGCGACTGATGTGGACTGGGATCAAGTAGCACAGCGAAACCCCCGGAGGCGTGTCGGCACTCTAGAGGATATAGCCGGTGTCGCGATCTTTCTCAGTTCACGTGCCGGGGCTTATACCGTCGGTGAGACTATTACCTGCGACGGTGGCGCCGTTGCCAGTTCGCACCACTGACCCACCTATTTGACGAACTGGAGTAGACGCAGTATCTCGAACCAGTCCTTGGTCTCGAACTCTATGGTGACATCGTCAGCCAGTGAAACGCCGGGGTAGAACGAGGACGAATAGGCATCCAGCTGATTCCGGTAACGGATTGCCAGCCTAAAAGCATCCGGCATGGGCTGCAGGGGTTGGTTGCCGACGCCGGCCAATGCCCGCTGCACGCCATCCCGGATCTGCTGACGGGTATCAGCCGGGTGCAGGCCGACTGTCGAATGGCCGACACCACGGTGGGTGGCAACGGTGACGATATCCGGTTCAACCAACGCGGCTCCTGCGCACAGTTTCTCGTCGCCGCTGAGAAACACTGTTGGCACACCTTCGTGCCTGGCAGTCAGGCTGTTCACCCGGAATTCACTCAGTTGCTCACCGTTCAGTTCGATGTGGTGAATTGTGCCCCTGAACGTGTGTGCCAGTGGATGCCCGCTAGACCCCGCAGCCGAGTGATAACCCACCAGAACCAGGGCATCGAACGTGGCATCAAGTTCTTGCACCATGCTGTAGGGATGTCCGCTCCAGCCACGAATTAGACGCACCGGCACAGGCAACTGTTCAGCAAGGATGTTGCGACCGCTGCCATGGGCATCTTTGACCACAATTTCAGTGGCGCCTGCTGCAATTGCAGCTTGACAGGCCGACGCCGTCTCGGCTGTCATGCGCTCCTGAAATTCCCGGTAAGCCGGATGATCGCGTGAGGCTTCGTCCCAGTGAGCGATACCCGTTACACCTTCTATGTCTGCGCTGATGTAGACTTTAATCGCCATGGGTGTGTGTTTCGCTGTGTCAGTGTGTTACGGGTTTTCAATCTCCGATTTGTACTCAAGTAGATCGTGTCTTCACCGTTTCTGAACGGTGGCATACGGCGGCTGTCATCGCCGTGCTCTACGGGCTCGACTTTGATGACATCTGCACCGAGGTCCCCTAGGCACTGGGCACACAGCGGGCCGGCAAGAACCTTGGAAAAATCAACGACGTGGATATCCTGTAGTGCATTCATGTTGGTGACAGGCCTAGTTGAATTTTCTAACGACTGCCTAACTCAGTTGTGGGCGAATGTCCTGGGCAAAGCGTTCCATAGTCGTCAACGCACAATCGACGGTCTCGGGTATCAGGTCGAAGACAAAGTGCTGGGCTCCCAGTTCTCGATAGCGCTCGATAGCCGATGTGATATCTGCTGGTCTGCCCCGGGTCGGAAATTCCGGATCACTGGATGTGTCCTCCACGACCAGCGGCATCTTGATTGCAATTTCAATGCTCTGTGCGTGCCGTGACTCGGCCTCGAGGTAGCCCGCCAGCTCCTGAGTTGCCTGTTCGAGTTGAGAAAAACTCGGACGTACCGGATGCCAAGTATCGGCATAGCGTGCTGCACGTTTCAGTGCGGGCTCGCTGTTGCCGGCAACCCATATGGGCGGGCCCGGTCGCTGGACGGGCTTGGGTCCGAAATAAGCGTTTTCCACGTTGTAGTACTGTCCTTCGAACGTAACCGGATCAGGCCCCCACAGTGCCTGGAAGAGTTCGAGTGCTTCGTTGGTGCGGGCCCCGCGGTTATGAAAGTCCTGATTCAGAACTTCGAATTCTTCTTCGAACCAGCCGACACCGAGACCAAACATAAAACGCCCCTGAGTCAGTTGATCGACTTCAGCCACCTGTTTAGCGATTTCGAAGGGATTGTGCATCGGCAGTACCACGATACTGGTGCCGAATTTCAGTCGACTGGTCTTCGCTGCCAGGTAACTGATCACCGTAAAAGGTTCCCAGTAGCCCTGTTTCCAGTGCTCGGGATACATCACTCCAGGTCGCATGGAATACCCGGAACGGGTCTGTGGCGGCAGTATGATGTGAGCACTGCACCACAGGGAATCGATCTGAAGTGCCTCAGCAGTTTCCGCTATTCGTGTGAAGTTCTCAGGTGTTGCGTCACTACCACGGACGACCAGTGAAAATCCGTAGGTCATTTAGCATATCTCCGTGTGATTGCAGTTATTGATACGACGCTAGCAATTCATAATTTAGCTTCAACAAACGAACACTGTGCGATTTAGTTGTCGTCGATTGCATCAGGGTTGGTCGGCGATGCCGCGTGGGTTCGGCGATAGTAGCCACGACGGACATCGATCTCGGTCAGTGTCGGATCGCGATCAGCAGCCGGGCCATAACCACCGCCCCCGGGGGTATGAACCTCGATCCAGTCCCCTTCGGACAGCACATACCCCTCGCCTTTGGATAAGTGTTCGGGTGTAGTGATCTTGTCTCCCTGGCCGATTCTGATTCGGTTCGGTGCACCCTCTGTACCGCCCATAATGCCGGGTGGTCCAGTACGACCGTGATCCATGAGGAATGATGCTTTGCCTTCACCCCGGAGCATTTGGACACGATAACTGATACCGAAGCCACCACGCTGTTTGCCCAGCCCGCCAGACCCTTCACGGAGTGCATACCGCTCGAACAGCAGGGGATAGTGCTGCTCCAAGATCTCGATGGGTTGCGTCTTGGAGATGCCGACCGTTGAGCAGCCGTTGGTCAGGCCATCACCGTCAGTCCAGCCACCGTAACCCCCGCCTGAAAAGAAATACATGATGTAGTCGCGCCCGGTTTCTGGGTCGTGCCCCCCAAGTGCCAGGTTACCGCTGGTGCCGGCTGGCGCACCAAACAATCGTTGTGGAACTGGCTGTGCCATTGCCCCAAAAACGGCTTCCATAATTCGTTGAGCCACTTCTGCTGCACAGCCTGCGACTGGCCTGGGGTATTTTGCATACAGGAATGTACCTTCGGGTGGTTTGATATGAAGCGGTGCAAAGCAGCCTGCATTTATCGGCACTTCCGGAAAAATATGCTTCATCGCCACGTAGACAGCGGACTGGGTTGTGGCCCATACCGAGTTCATTGGCCCGCGGCAGGGTGGACTGGAGCGGGAAAAATCAAAATGTGCATCGCTCTGATCGATCGTTAGATCCAGGACGATGGCAAGCGGTTCGTTTATCACACCGTCGCTGTCTACATAAGCCGTGAAACTGTAATCCCCGTCGGGGATTGCCGTGATTACTTCACGCATGTGTTGTTCGGCGCGTAGCTTGAGTTCCCCGATAGCAGCTCTGACAGTTTCTGCACCATACCGATCCAGTAACGCTGTGAGTCTTTTCTCACCTGTTTTGAGTGCGCCAATCTGGGCTCGAATGTCGCCGATGCGCTCGTCCGGAACACGAATATTGTTCAGAATGATGTCGACCACATCCTGCTGAATTTCACCGCGGTGCATGAGTTTGACAGGCGGCAGACGTAATCCCTCTTGTTGAATTTCCGTTGCTGTTGAATTGAATCCGCCCGGCACCATGCCGCCCGTGTCCGGCCAGTGTCCTGTATTCGACAGGATGCACCAGAGTTCGCCGTCGTAGTAGAACGGCATCATCATCTTGACATCCATCAGATGGGTACCGCCCAGATACGGATCGTTCTGGATGATCACATCACCGGGTTCAAGGTCCCGACGTCGCTCCAGTACGGCCTGAGTAGCAAACTGCATCACACCAAGAAATATCGGCAGCCCGAGTTCTCCCTGAGCAATCATGTCGCCGCTTGTTGAATCGTAAATTCCATTCGATCGATCAAATGCTTCCGAAATCACAGGTGAAAATGAGGTCTTTTGATGGACCAGATCCATCTCAGAACAGACCTGCCGCAGACCGTTATCAATCACCGCCAGCGTTACAGGGTCGATACTCATATTTCTGGGTTCATTGTTTGTGCAGCAGAACATCGATGACGAGATTACCGGCACTATCGATCTTTGCCGTGGCGCCGGGATCGATAACGCAGGTCGAATCCACCTGCTGGATGATGGCTGGCCCTTCTATGAGGGTTCCACTGTTGATCAGTGCCCGATCGTAGACAGTTGACGCGAGCCATTGGCCGTTGAAATAAACCATTCGGGTTGCCGGGGCTTCGCCAGGTGCTGGCGACTGGGTTGCACTGAACAAGGAATGGGTCAGATCCTGGCGGCGGCCAATCACTGTGGTTCTCAGGCTGGCCAGTACGGGTGTCATATCTTCCAGGACGATGTCGAAGCGTTCACGATATCGGTCGGCAAAGGACTCAGCTACCGCATCAGATGAAAAGCCTGGGCTCTGCACAGCCACTCGAAAAACATGACTCTGGCCCTGGTACATCAGGTCTGCCTCGTAAAAGATCTCGACCTTGTCGACCGGTACTGCTTCATCCACAATAGTGCGTTGACCGGTCTCGCCCTGGTCTTTGAGAATCCGGTCTGCGTTGTCTTCATCGATGTCTGCCAGGGGTCGCCACAATGTTTCAACGTAGTCATGACGCAGGTCAGAGATCAAGCAGCCCAGCGCCGAGGTAATACCGGGAAAACGGGGAACCAGGACCTGTGGGATAGCGAGTTCTGTCGCCAGTGTGACAGCATGCAGGGGGCCTGCGCCGCCGAATGCGAATAATGCGAAGTCGCGCGGATCATGCCCCTTTTCTATGGACACCAGACGGATCGCAGATGCAAGTTGGTTGCATGATACTGCGAGTATTGCCGCCGCCGCATCGACTGTATCAAGTTGAAGTGGATTGCCGACCTCTTTTTTGATCGCTGCCTGTGCATTGGAAAGGGCATTTTCTGCCTGGACCACACCAGAAAACCCAGAGACGTCGATACGACCAAGCACGAGGTTGGCATCGGTGACAGTCGGTTTGGTGCCCCCACGCCCGTAACAGACCGGGCCAGGTTGTGCGCCGGCGCTTTCAGGGCCTACTCTAAGCAGGCCGGCAGAATCAACTCGTGCAATCGAACCGCCACCTGCACCAATCGTGTGGATGTCGACCATTGGCACACGCACCGGTATTCCGTAGGCGAGGTCTTTTTCTGCAGACAGCGACGGTGTCGCCCCCACGATCACACTGACATCAAAGCTGGTTCCTCCCATATCGCAGGCAATGAGATTATCGAAACCGCTTTGTTGTCCGATGTGTGCTGCGGCGACAGCACCGGCCGCTGGACCGGACATCACGGTCTGTACTGGCTGTCGCGCAGCTGCCGACGCTGTCAGGGTGCCACCGTTGCCCTGCATGACCAGGAGATCGTGACCAAATCCGGCCTCTTGCAAACGGTCTGAGATCCGACTCAGGTAGCTGGAAAGCACAGGTTGGACATATGCGTTTACGGCTGCCGTGCTGCCGCGTTCAAACTCACGCACTTCTCGCAGTATGTCGCTGCTGATGGAAATAAATCCGGTAGGCCAATTGTTCCGGGCGATATCCGCTGCGCGCTGTTCATGCACAGGATTGGCATAGGCGTGTAGAAAGTGAATGACAACAGCTTCAGCCCCAAGTTCGTGCAGTGTTTTAAGCGCAGTACGGACTTCGTCTTCGTCGAGTGGTAACAAAACGCGACCACGAGCATCCAGTCGTTCGCTGACTTCCAGGCGGAGTTCTCGATCGATCAGGGGTTCAAAGGAGCCCGTCATACCGTAGTTGTTGGGTCGGGTACGGCGACCCAGTTCCAGGATATCGCGGAATCCTCGTGTTGTAATTAGTCCACAACGTGCTCCTTTTCGTTCCAGTACGGCGTTGGTGGCAATCGTGGTGCCGTGCACAACTGCAGCCAGCTCGGCAACAGGGGAAGGGCCTGATTCAATTCCCTGGATCACGGCCAGAGACTGGTCGGACGTCGTCGACAATTTTGCGACTTTGTACTCACCGGTCTGTCGGTTGAGAAAAAGGAGGTCGGTGTTGGTGCCGCCAACGTCTACCCCGACCTGCCATTCTTGATTATAACTCTTTGATATCATTACTTTTAGGGATTCTAATTCCTTTGTATTTTATATTTTAGTTTCATAACTAGTTGTTTTTATTACGCCTATATTACTCATTTCTATTTTATTTCATCTCGCCATCGCGATATCTGAGTAGAAACGTGAGTAGAAACAATACTCTGTATCGTCGCTTAGCGTCGTTTTTGACGAAATACACACACTCATATCAACTTGTCTCTAAACACCCCTTCAGCCGTCTCTAAAACTCATTCTTTGCTGAAAAACGATATACGATGAAATATATCCGCCCGGTATTTTTTTGGGCGTTTTATTTGAGAAGTTTTTACTATGAGCAATAAACTAAAACCTCTATATTTCACAACATCTCGTTGGTACCCATTTTCATAAAACCATTACACAGACTGTTTGTTTTTTAGTGGCGATGAGTAATAAATGTATAAAAATATAACTTATAACTTTTCAGAAAAGATAAGACTTTATTGCATATTTGTAAATGATAAGTCTGTTGACCAACTTACCGTAGCTGACTTTCTTTCTGCCTTCTCACTAAATGAAAAATATCTAATAGATGATGAAACTCTTTCGTATTTCTTTGAGCACGAGCATCTAATAGTAAAAACTGACTGTTTCTGGTGGGTGTCATCTTTTGTATGGGTCATGCACGGTTCTTGGTACGATAAATGGCAAACTACATTCTTACGATATGACCGTCTTGATACTTCATTCTCAAAACGACTTCGTTGGTGCAACCCAACACCAATAGACAGTCATCTTGTTGGGCAAGTCGCAACGTTTCCAACAACAGATGATAGAGATACGTTTTCTGACTATTTTGCTGAAAAACCAAACGATGAGCCATTTCGGGTTTATCGTGGTTTTAGAGTTAGACACGGTGAGGTAGTTAGAACAAATGTAAAGAAATTAGATAACCCTGAGGCTCACATACAAGTAGAAGGTAAAGGTCCGTCTCACACACTAAACCCAGTTTTCGCAGTAGGGCATCTCAATACTACTCAAAACCCATATTTCCTCAAAAAGTATGCAAACATAGCTGGGTCTAAACAAACTAAACAGTTTTTAGCGAAGAAATATTTTGGAATGTTGCCAACCTGGCAAGGAGACACAATGCTCACTTACGCATACTCGTGTATCGGCACATATGAAGTCAGCAAGAAAGACATCATTTTTGTAAAAACTGGTATATATGAGGAAGTTATATTTGACTCCAACTCTGTGAAGTTAGTTAGATACGACTTCATTTCTTGGGTGCAGTCATACGCAGCTCTTCTATGTCGCCAGTTTTTATACGAAATACAAGACAGACATTCTGTTTATCTTCGTCATATCGTTTTAGATATGTGGTCGCTGATAGACATTTATAAGAAATGGGCGAGTTTAGCTTCTCAAAACCCAACAATACTCACGTCTCAATATGGAAAGTCTAAAACCAACATTACTGATGACTTACGACTAGAAGATAGGAAACTAACCGACACTATCTACTCAAACTTACAAGAAAATAGCAAAGGGTTTAGTGATGACGGATACGACTGGGATAAATGTGAAAGTGTATTTGCCGATGCACTACTTGGTAAACCGAAAACTAAACCCAATAAAGTAGTTCCAGATACTGGCGGTACTTCTGAGCCACCCCGTAAAAAAACGATATTTGATATGTAAAAAGAAAAACCACCATTTCTGGTGGCTTCTCTTAGTTGAGTGGTAAACAGCATTCATTATTCTTTGACGCGTCTGATAATAAACAACTAATATCCCACCATCATCTACCCCGGCTTGCCAATGGCTCA
>JAKUQR010000021.1 GCA_022450155.1 Gammaproteobacteria bacterium
GGCTGGATTTGACCAGAGACCCCCGCTGTGTGAAGAATGCAGCGGGCGAAATCGTACTGCTGAATTTCCATACCAATCTCTATGATCGCAGATCACGACGGGGCTGAGGCTTGGCTCTTGGACTGTTACCCCACCCGGTTCAGGAAGATTTGATTGTCTGGTCCAGTACCCAGTTGGCGATGGCGTGAACGCATGGCTCGTAGTAAGACAATCGGCCGGGCCGACTGCTTCTCGAATTGAGCCCCTGTTGCTGGCGTTCGGATATCGCATTGTCTTCGGGAAGCGCCTTGTCCCAGCGAGCGTAGTATTTCAGCACCTCGCGCGCGAAGTCCTCGCGAGCGATGCTCGAGCGGGGAAAGCACGAGCCGATGACTACGGTCGTGCGGTCCGGTGCATGTGGAAGGAGTTGCAGCCACCACATGCAGTCCTGGTGGGTGGCAAAGAAGGTGCCTGGATAAATCACCGAAAAGTAGGTGCCCTTGGCTGCCAGGCCACTCAGTTTTTCAATATGGGGTAGGGTGGTGTTGTCTTCGGTCAGCACGGCGATCGTGTCCGCCGCCTCGAGGTGGATTGCGGCCCACTGGCCCTTGGTAGAAACGGGAACACAGTCCTGGTTGCCGATCGAGTCCTTGTGAACGGTGGCGGTGTGGTAGTCCTCCATAGCGTTCTCGATGTAGAGTTTCCAGTTGCACTTGAGGTCGTAGCTTCTACGCCGGACACAGAGCATGTCGGCAAACCGGTATGACGCGTACTGCTCGGTCATGTCGCCGAGGTGTTCCTCGAGTGGCATCACGTCGTTAGCAAAGGAAACAAACAGGAAGCCGGCCCAGGATTCTACCTGGAGCGGGATCAGCCCGTTCTCGGCCGGATCGAACCCAGCTGTCTGCTCCATGCCTTTCATCCGGAGTAAGGTGCCGTCGAGATCATAGACCCAGGAATGGTACGGACAGACGATGGTTCGGCAGCGGCCACGGCCTTCCAGCAGCCTTGCGCTGCGGTGCCGGCAGACGTTGGCAAAGGCGCGCACCACGTCGTCCTTGCCGCGGATGACAATCACAGACTCGCCACAGAAGTCGAGCGACATGTAATCACCCGAATCCGGAATCTCGTCGAGGCGGCCGGCGAAGTTCCACTGCTTTAGGAAAATCTGTTCAACCTCGCGCTGGTAGAAGGCCTCGCTGGTATAGCACCATGATGGCAGAGTTGAGGCCTCGATCAGAGGTCGGCGGACATCTTCGTAATGCGTGGAATCGAACAGGTTGGCTGGTAACACGGGATTAAATTGCGACTGAGATTGTCTGCCTGTCTGTCTGAGTTAACGAGACGCTCGATGACCCTGGGTTGCGGCTTAGGATGACCATGAGCTACCAATTCCCGAGAGATGTAAAGTCGAGTCGTTGCTGATAGATTTTACAGCAGTTTCCCAACTAGGTCATAAAACACAATTGATCTAGATCACTCAGGTTAAGGACCATGAAATTTCATCTCCATGTCGAAAACACGAGCGCGCTGGGCCCGGTATTCGAAGCATCGCCAGCGCGGGTGGCGGCGGCATTGGACCGAGTGCCGGGATTGGCAGAATCGCTTCGGGTAACCATTGGATACGATTATGACAACCTCGATAAGCACCTGGCCACGGCCGATGCTGTGTTCTGCTGGGATTTGCCTCGCGACAGGCTCGAGGAGCGGGCACCGCATCTGCGGTGGATTCACGTACACGGGGCCGGGATCAACCATTGGATGCCGCTCGAGGCTTTGCCGAGACGAATTACCCTCACCAATAGCCGCGGCGTCCATGGCGAGCGGGCCACCGAGTACGTAATGATGGCGGTACTGGCATTGAATAACCGGTTGCCGGAAATGGTTACTCACCAGCGCTCGGGAAGATGGCAACAGTGCTTCAGTACTGCCCTAGCCGGCAAGACGTTGCTCATTATTGGGGTCGGGCATATCGGCAGTGCGGTCGCGCGCTGGGCAAAGGGTGTCGGCCTCCATGTCATCGGTATCCGGCGCTCCGGTAAGCCGCGGCGATGGGTCGACGAAATGTACCAGACAGGCGAACTAGTGTTTGTTCTTCCACGTGCGAACTTTGTTCTCATCAGTGCGCCGCACACCCGCGAGACCGACCAACTGATCGGGGCCCGCGAACTGGACAAGATGAAATCTGGGGCGGGGCTCATTAATTACAGCCGGGCTGGCCTGGTCGATTACGAAGCACTCAGGGCCCGGCTCGACACTGGCCGGTTGAGCGCGGTGCTCGACGTGTTCTCGCCGGAGCCGTTGCCAACCGAGTCACCGCTGTGGCAGACAAAGAACCTGCTGATTACACCGCACTGCTCATCGGACGACCAGGCCTATTACACACCGCGAACGCTGGACCTTGTGTTCGACAATGTTCAACGCTTTATCGAGGGCAAACCACTGCGAAACTGCGTGAGCCGCCGGCTTCAATACTGATGGGTGTTTTCCAGCGGTGTCGAGTTGGGAGAAAAGCAATCACTATTGAATCTGAATTACTGATTGTTAATGGCTTCTTGGCAGTTGGAAGGTTATTCTGTAGTTTGTGACCAATCTGTTTCTGCACGCTGTTAATTCAAACTACTGGATAACAAACCTGCTACTGGAGGGAGTATGACTTTTACTAACCCGATCGAAGGCGGTACGGTACTTGAGGATACCGTCGTTCCCGAAGGCGAACCCTGGAGCGTCAGGCTGGCCGCAGGCGATGTGCTCCGCTTGGTTGACCTTGAAGGCCAGCAAGCGGTGGATTTCCTTTGCTACAGCACCGATGATCTAGCCGACAGGTACAACGCGGCAAACACGATCAAACTCAACGGGAACATCTACCTAGGCCAAGATTCAACGCTATGGTCAGTACGGGCGCGCAAATTGATGACCATAATAGAGGATACTTGCGGTTTCCATGACACGATATATGGTTGCTGTTCAGTAGAGGTCGACGACGTGCGGTTCGGGAAAAATAACGGCAAGGGCTGTCAGGGTAATTTCGAGACGGAACTCGCCAAGCACGGGTTGGACCGAAGAGACATCGTTGCCAATGTTAACTTTTTCATGCGCGTTCCGGTTGAAGAATCTGGTGTACTAAGCATCGTCCCAGGCCTCTCCAAACCTGGAGACTACCTCAGTTTACGCGCGGAACGGGATGTGTTGGCGGTTCTGTCAAATTGCCCGGAGTGCCTGAATAATGCGGCCGGTTTCAAACCGACTCCGATCCGCGTTATCGTCTATTCCACTAAATGACTGGGGTAACCCTAGCCACAGGAGGTCGCGATGTATGACTGGAACTTCAATGTCATCTGGGACTACCGGATGGTCTACATGCGAGGGGCCTTGATCACGCTGGAACTCAGTCTGTTGGCCTTGGTGTTCAGCATGTCTTTAGGCTTGTTTGTGGGCATCGCCAGGCATAGTAAACGCTATATTCTTTCGTTCCCTGCCTCCTGGTACGTGGAAATATTCCGGGATACCCCGCTTCTAATTCAGATCGTCTGGATCTACTATTGCCTTCCGATCCTCCTGGGTGTGACGTTGACGGCGTTCTGGGCTTCTACCGTAGCGCTGTCTTTGCACATGTCTGCCTACGTGGCGGAGATTTTTCGCGCAGGAATCGCGTCAGTCGACAAAGGGCACGTGGATGCCGCAAAAATCTTGGGATTGAATTACTTTCAGACCATGACCCGCATCATTTTGCCACAGGTCTTCCGCCGGATGCTTCCGCCTCTGGTCAATAATTTTGCCGACATCTTGAAGCTCTCGGCCCTAGCCTCGGTGATCGGTGTTTACGAGCTGCTCCACTCAGTCGACAATGTCATCATGAACAACTTCCGCCCGCTGGAGATGTATTCTGTCCTCGCGCTTGTGTACTTCGTCCTGATTTTTCCAGTGGCCTTCGGCGCAAGGCGCGCCGAACTCTATTTTGCTCGGAGAATTTGATCGATGACTCCGACAGTTCCGGCCATTCAATTGCAAGATGTTAAAAAGCGTTTCGGGTCTCTTGACGTTTTGTGCGGAATCAATCTTGAAGTGGACCCGGGAGGGGTAGTATGTGTAATAGGGCCTTCGGGTTCCGGGAAAAGCACTCTGCTGCGGTGCATCGCTTACCTGGAAGACGATTTTGAAGGGAAGATTTATCTGGAAGGCGACCTTCTAGGTCGAGCCTTACGCAACGGCCACCTAGAGCGGGTAGGAGGTGCTGCGCTACGGAAAGTACAGATAAAGGTGGGCATGGTGTTTCAGAACTTCAACCTTTGGCCCCACAAGACCGTCCTCGGGAACATTATCCAAGCTCTTATCCTGGTAAAGAAGATGACGAGGACCGAAGCCGAGGATATTGGTGATCAACTCTTAGCCAAGGTGGGTCTGAGCGACAAGCGTAAGGAATATCCCTCGCGTCTCTCGGGTGGACAACAACAGCGAGTTGCTATCGCCCGGGCCCTGGCCATGCGCCCCCGGATCATGCTTTTCGATGAGGTTACTTCCGCTCTCGACGCTGAGTTGGTGGACGAGGTTCTCCAGGTTATGAAGCAACTTGCCGAAGAGGGAATGACGATGTTGGTGGTGACCCACGAGCTTGGTTTCGCCGCCAGGGTGGCAGATCGGGTTGTCTTCATGGATGAAGGGGTGGTTATTGAGGAAGGGCCGTCAGAGAAAGTTCTGAAGAACCCTAGTCAATTAAGGACCCGGGAATTCCTCTCGTTGGTGACCCATGAAGAAATTTGATGTAATCTGCTCCGGCGTATTTTACGATCCAAGTTGGAAGGTCGATTTTCCAAGGAGTTTAAGCACGGGCACATGCCCATGATAACTAAGAGGAGTAACACTATGATTTGTAAAACAAAATGTATCTATCGTCTCCTGCCGTCTTTGTTTGCAGTTGTGGCAATGGTGTCATTGGTGATGGCACCGGCAGCGGCAAGGGATATGGCTGAAATCACCAAGGCAAAGCAGTTCAACATTGGGGTTGTTCCCTTCCCCCCTGATGTAATCAAGGATCCCATTACCGGCGAGTACAAGGGCATTTTTGTGGACGCTGCCCGATACATCTGCGAGACCATCGAAGTCGAGTGCGTATTCAAGGAGTTTGCCTGGGCTACGTTTATCGCCGGGCTGCAGTCAAGGCAGATTGATCTCTCTGTTGCCTCAACTTACTCGAAGATGAAGAGGGCTCTCGTCGTAAACTTCAGTCAGCCTATTTATTTCCTCGGGTACAGGGCCGTAGCGAAAAAGGGGGACACCCGGTTTAACAGTCCCGAAGACTTGAACAATCCCGGTATCACGATTGGGGTTACCCAGGGGACAGGTGAACATGACTGGGTACAAAAGGTGGCTCCCAAGGCCAAGTTAAGCGTTGTCAAGACAGAAGAGATGAATATGCTTCAGATTGTGACAGGCAAGGTTGACGTCGCTATTGGCGACTCAGTTGCGGCCCACCATGCACTAGTCAAACAGTCAGGTATCGAGGCGGTGCTCGGAGGGCGGATTTACAGCAGGAACATGGTTGCCTGGGCGATGCACAAAGAGGACACCGATATCTTGCGCTTCGTAAATACAGCGCTTAATCAGCTCATCGCCAGCGGTAAGTTGGAGGATCTCGCGAAGGCGTATGAGGCACCATGGATTAACGACTTAGCTTTCTGACAGTGGCTCAGGGTGCGGGGGTTCTGAATGACGGCTTGTGCTGTCGAACCCGCGCGCCCTGGCAAATTCATTGCTCAAAAGCACCGGTGATTCGATCTCGTTGATTCAGCGACAACTCATCTTTTCGGCCTAGGTGGTGCGTCGGCAACCTACCCCGATTGGCAACAAGGTTAATCGAGACCGCCAAAGTGTGATGATCGGGTTCTTAGCTGACTGGATGAACGCGGGTTTGAAGAGATGAAAACCAAAGTCGGAGCAAGAACCATCGGTTGTATTTGCTCACGCTGGATGGTCAGCCACTAGACGAAAGGGCCAAAATTAACAGTTCACCGGCAACTGTTTTGAGTCGGTCGCCGAAGGCGATGCGCTACAGCAACTGACATTGGCCGTGTTTGCAGACCGCCTGGGTGGAAACGAGCGAGTACTGGCGTTACCTGAAGGGTTTATGAAGCAGGTGACCACGGACCTTGACAATGTATGGGTCCCCACCAGCACCGGCATTGATGTCGCACTTGACAACAACTAGCGGTGTTGCCAGACAGGAGTGCAGACACACCCTGATAGGCAGATTACCATGCCGTTTCAATTGCAGCCGGTTGGGTGCAACAGAACGGGCTGGCAGGAAATTAACGAGGGAGTAGCATGACCGATCCACTTCAGGTTAAGCCGTACCTTGACCTTCGCGCGGAAACCCAGGCACGCGACCGGGGGCTCAAAGAAAAAGTCATGTCGCTCGAGGAAGCGGCCGCACTGGTGTGCGACGGTGATCACGTCGCAATCGGCGGTAGCACGATATCTCGCACTCCGATGGCAATGATCTGGGCGCTGATCCGGCAGGGCCGGCGTAAGCTCATCGCCTCGCGCAGCATCATGTCGCACGAGGGTGACCTGCTGCTGGCTTCTGGCGTCAGTTCGCACGTAGTCACGAGCTGGTTCAGCCAGGGTATCGTCTGGGGTGTATCGAAGGTCATGCGTCTTCACGTCGAATCTGGCAAAGCCCGCTTTGACGAGTGGTCACACATGTCGATGGGCTTGCGTTACCGGGCTGGCGCGATGGGTATTCCCTTCATGCCAACACGATCCATGATGGGATCGGGCGTGGGCGAGAGAACGAGGTCGGAAACACACGAGATGACCTGTCCGTTTAGCGGCGACCAACTCGTCTTGCTGCCGGCACTCAACCCAGACGTGGCCATCATCCACGTCCAACGAGCCGACGCGTACGGCAACGCACAGATCGACGGCCTCCAGTTCATGGACATAGATATCGCGATGGCGGCAACAAAGGTGATCCTTACCACCGAACGGCTGATCGACAACGCCCAGATTCGCCGTACCCCCGACCGAACCCGGATTCCGTTCTTCACCGTAGATGCGGTTGTCGAGGTGCCGTTTGGTTGCGCACCCCACGAGTGCTACGGCACCTACGAACCATTCTTCGATCAAATGGACGACTACGCGAAACAGGTCTCTGCAGACCCGGAACAGGGTGCTGCCAATTACCTAAAAGAGTACTTCTACGATACCGCGACCTGGCAGGACTACCTCGAGAAATTCGGCATAGCCGCGATGCTGGACGCGAGCCGGCGCGGGCGGAGCATTTATGATGACTGACAAGCCTGCCTGCACCGCATCGGAACTATTGGCTGTGATGAGTGCGAGACTCCTCAACGACGGCCAGATCGTGTTTGCCGGTGTCGGTATACCGCTGTTGGCCGTGACGCTCGCACAGAGACTGCACGCACCCAGCCTCACGATCATGTTCGAGGGTGGCGTGATTGGCCCGTTCATCGAGCCCGGTAAATTACCGCCCTCGACCAACGAGCAGCGCTGTACGCGCAAGGCCAACATGGTGCTGCCGATTACCGATGTCCTGCTGCTGCTGCAGCGGGGCTATATCGATATCGGTTTCATGGGCGGGGCCCAGATCGACCGCTACGGTAACCTCAACAGCTCGTTCATCGGTGATCCGGACAAACCGAAAATCCGTCTTCCCGGCACCGGCGGCGGCAACGACATCTCCAGCCTGGCCAACATGATCGTGGCTATGAAACACGAGAAACGCCGCTTCGTAGCGGAGGTCGACTTCGTGACCAGCCCTGGATTCCTGACCGGCGGCACTTCGCGGATCGATGCAGGCCTCGTTACCGGCGGCATGTTTCGGGTCGTGACTGATCTTGCCTTAATAGGGTTTGACAGCGAGAGCCGGCAGATGAGTGTGTTGGCACTGCACGAGGGAGTAACCCGCGAGCAGGTGCTGGATAACACCGGCTTTGACCTTGCGTTCGATGACACACTCGCCGTGACCGCCCCGCCTTCTTCGGACGAACTTGCAGTGTTACGGGAACTGGATCCGGAACAACTCTACACCGCCTGAACCGCAGCTACACTAACTGAATTCAACTGGAGGCTAAGAAGATGCCGTCGAACCAAGTTGCCTATGGCATGACACTGCGCAATTTCGTGGCCTACCCGGAACTGCCCAACCCTGCCGGCCTAATCGAACAAGGCGAGTGGATCGAGCAACTCGGCTTCGAATCGGTCTGGGTCTGGGACCACATCCTGCTTGGGGTCGAGCCCCACTTCCCGATCATCGACTCGCTCTCGCTCCTGACCGCGATCGCGGCAAGAACGCGCACAGTCAAACTCGGTACCGGTGTTCTTATTCTGCCACTCAGGAATCCGGTGATCCTTGCCAAGCAGCTCTCCAGCATGGACGTAATCTCAGGCGGGCGACTGCTGCTGGGTCTCGCCTCGGGCTGGTACAAGCGCGAATTCGATGCCGTTGGCGTTGACTTTCACCAGCGGGGCAAGATCATGGACCAAAACCTCGATATTCTCGAGCGCCTGTGGACCGAAGACAAGATAACCGCCGAGTACCCACCACACAAATTAAGAAGCGCAGCCATGTTCCCTAAACCACAGCAACAGCCCCGGCCACCGATCCTCATCGGCGGTTACGCCGACCGCGTACTCAAACGTGTCGCGACACGAAGCGATGGTTGGCTTACCTACTGCTACACCGCCACTTCCTATGCCGAAGACAAGGCACGAATTCTCCAGTTCGCCGAGGAAGCCGGCCGCGACCCGACAGCGCTGTCATTCACTAACCAGTTACCAATCGGAATCGGCCCACGGGAAAAAATGGAAGGACCGATGATGGAGTGGCTTAACACGGAGTGGGATTTCGCCTCCTGGAGCAAATCGACTGCAGACAGCGCGATTATCGGCACGGTGGACGAATGCGCCGAACAACTTCGCGCCCACTTCGAAAAGGGCCTCGATCGGCTGGTCTTCATGCCCTACCGGTACCAAGACGAGCAGGTGGAAGCGATAGCGAAGGAACTGATCCCGCTACTTGGTTGACACTGATCACCGCACTCTGTGCGCTAGACCAACTGGAAACCGTTAGCGCTCGCTGACAACAACCCCATCGCGAACGCCATTGCCGATCGACTGGGTGAACACATGGCCCCAGGCAACTGTCCTGGCCAGGGCCCAGGGATGCGCGCCTGACCCATCGCTATACCTACCAGCGAGGTCAGGCTGCCAGACTCAGATGAGCATCTCCGGCAGCGGCACCACGGCGATGCCCGCTGCCTCGAGCCCTTTCCGTACTTCGCGCGCGACGGCCACACCGGTCAACTCGTCACCGTGGACACACAACGTTTCCACCTGGACCGGAATCACCTTGCCATGGCGGGATACGACCTCGCCATCCCGAACCATGCGAACCGCCTGTTCGCACGCCACTACAGGATCCTTGATCACAGTGCCGGAAATCGATCGTGACGCAAGATTGCCATCGTCCTCGTACTGGCGGTCGGCGAATCCCTCGCGCGCCAGGCGCAGGCCGAGCTTTTCCGCTGCGGTGTGCATAGAGGAACCGGCCAGCGCGACGTAGATGATGCCGGGATCAGTGATCTGGATGGCACGGCCAATCGCCATTGCCAGTGTCTCGTCCTCAGCTGCCATGTTATTTAACGCGCCGTGGGGCTTAAGGTGGGTAACCGACAAGCCCTCGTAACGCACCATCGCCTGGAGGGCACCGATCTGATAGGCGATGAGGTATTCGAGGTCCTCGGCAGGCATCGTGATCCGCCGGCGGCCAAATCCCCAAAGATCATTGAACCCCGGGTGAACGCCAACGCTGGCACCAACCCGGGCAGCGTGGGCGACTAACCGGCGCATGGTCAAGGGGTCGCCGGCGTGAAACCCGCAGGCGATGCTGGCAGATTTGATAATCTCCATTAACTCGGCGTCATTGCCGATGTCGTATGCACCGAACCCTTCACCGATGTCGGCATTGAGATTGATCTTGTCAGCCATGCACAAACTCCCGGGTCAAGAAACTAGAATCACCAGAATGAAGGTCCCGCATACCCACCGGGCGACGCCATCCAGTTTACTATAGTACCTAACTGTCCCAGCCTAAGCCAACGACCAGATCGATGAATCCGCCGGCCAAATTTCTCCCTAACGGCGACACCGTCATGGTTGTTGAATTTGGCGAAGAAATTGATCTGGACATAAGCCGGAGGGTGACTGCGCTCTATGCTGGTGTGAACGCGCTCGAACTCGCTGGCATCACTGATTTGGTGCCGACCTTCCGTTCCCTCGCGATCCACTACGACCCCGAAATCGTCTCTTTCGCCGGACTCGAAAATACACTTGCCAAAATCCTGCCCGACCTTCCCATTGATGACTTCACCGGGCGTGACTGGTCAATACCGGCCTGCTATGACCTGGATCTGTCACCGGACCTTGAAGCGGTCGCTGAGGCATGTTCCTTGTCGATCGAGGAGGTCATCCAGCGCCACAGCAGTGACACCTACCATGTTTACATGGTCGGGTTCCTGCCGGGTTATCCCTACCTGGGGGATCTCACCGCGGAAATCGCTTTGCCCCGCAAGGCCACACCCAACCTGCGCATCCCTGCCCGTTCAATCGCTATTGCCGAGCGGATGACTGCGGTCTACCCGATCGAGTGCCCCGGCGGGTGGCACGTGATTGGCCGAACGCCGGTGAGGTTGTTCGACCAAACCGCTTCGCCCCCGGCCCTTCTGGCACAAGGCGACCGGGTTCGCTTTACACCGATCAGCCGTCGCGAGTACGACTGTCTTGCTGAAAAGGACGCCGGGGCTAACCACGTCCTGCCACACGGGAAATCGGCAACGTGATTCCCATCCTCCGCGTGCACAAGCCCGGCCTGCACACCACGGTCCAGGATCTGGGCCGCTACGGCCTGCAGTCTATGGGAGTGCCGGTCTCCGGTGCGCTTGACACGACCGCGCTTCGTATTGCAAACCACCTCGTTGGCAATGAACCGACGATTGCGGCCCTCGAAGTGCTTGGCGCGGGGCCCGTGCTGGAAGTCACCACAGAATCAGTGCGCATCGCCGTTGCGGGTGGCAAAGCGTTGATTGAACTTCTCTCGCCGTATCGCCGTCAGCTGCCCACGTTTGAGAGTTTCTGCCTGCACCGTGGTGATGTCTTTTGCATTGGGCCGGTCACCGACATGGCAATGACATACCTCTCGGTCGAGGGCGGCTTCGACCTGCCACCCGCTATGGGCAGTCTCTCGACCTACACCCGTGGGGGCTTCGGCGGCTTCAACGGTCGGCAGCTAGAAAGTGACGATGAACTTTCTCTGGTCCTGTCAGCAGCACCGGTTCGGGATGAATTACGCTTCGTCGAGCGTAGGCTGCCAGGCGACCTCCCCATCCGCATCATCCCGGGACCGCAGGATGACTTTTTCACTCCCGAGTCTTTGCACACTCTGGTCAGCTGTGACTACACGGTCTCATCCGCCGTTGATCGCATGGGCATGCGCCTGAAGGGTCCGCAGCTTGAGCATGCACGCGGCTTCAACATTACTTCTGACGGTACGGCACCCGGTTCGATCCAGGTGCCAGGTGACGGCCTGCCGATCGTGCTCCTGGCTGATAGACAGACCACCGGTGGTTACCCGAAGATAGGCTGTGTGATCTCAGCCGATCTGCCAACGGTAGCGCGCCTGCGTCCGGGGAACACAATCCGGTTTGCCCTAGCCACACTCGAACAGGCGGCCGAGGCGCGGCGCGAACGGGAAAGCTGGTTTGCCAGGTTCCGCTCACACATCAAGCGGTCGACCTTATCTGGTATCATCGATCCCATTACCCTTCACACGCAAAACCTGGTCAGCGGGGTAGTTGGGCCCGATGATGCTACCGAGCTTGGTAAATAGGAAACATCCTGTTCGACCCCGGGCACACGACAAACCTGCTTGTTTGGAATTATCTGACTGACGGGGCATCCGATGAGCACACACGGTGTCGGCGCTTCAGTGCTGCGCAAGGAAGACGATCGCTACCTGCGTGGGCGGGGAGAATTTGTCGGCGACATTCAGCTGGCAGGTACCCGCCATGTCGCCTTCCTCCGGAGCCCCGTTGCTCACGGCTACCTCCGCAATGCCTCGATTCCGAACGAATGCCGTCAGCAGGTGTTTGTCGCTGACGATCTCGCGGCGGTCGCCCCGATCCGGGCGCATTCCACCCTGCCTGGTTTCAAATCCTCCGATCAACCAGTACTGGCGAGCGGTAAGGTCCGCCATGTCGGCGAACTGATCGCAATGTGTGTGGCTGACACACGGGCTGAGGCCGAGGACATCGTTGATGCGATCGGCGTCGAGATCGAGGAACTGCCAGTACTTAGCGACATGCTCGCCGCTCGCGAAGCCGGCGCGCCCCTGGTGCACGAGGAGTGGGGTGACAACGTGTTCCTTACAACAGACTTTGAACAGGACCTCGACCCGATCATTGCTCGAGCTGCTGCTTCGGTCACCCGCACAATTCGTACCGCACGCCAGTCGATGAGCCCACTCGAGGGCCGCGGCGTCCTCGCCAGATGGGACAGCCGACTCGAACAACTCGTGGTTTATACCTCGACCCAGCAACCCCATATTGTACGTACCGGTCTTTCCGAATGTCTCGGCATTGAACATGCCCGGATCCGGGTGGTGGCACCAGATGTCGGTGGTGGTTTCGGCTACAAGGGCATTCTTCTACCGGAAGAAATCTGCCTTGCCTGGGCGGCAATAAAGCTGGGGCACCCGCTCAAGTGGCTGGAAGACCGGCGCGAAAACCTCATCGCATCATCCAATTGTCGCGAGCACCACTACACCATTACCGTTTACGGTGATGCGAACGGCAAACTCCTCGCCATCGATGCCGAGGCAACGGTCGATGCTGGTGCCTACTCTTCTTATCCTTTCTCCGCCTGCCTAGAAGCAGCCCAGGTCGTCAGCATTCTGCCCGGTGTGTATGACCTGGAGGGGTACCGCTGCCGGACCTATGCCGTCGCCACCAACAAGCCCCCCATCCTGCCGTACCGCGGCGTTGCCCGTTGCGGGGTCTGCACTGCACTGGAACTAATGGTCGATGCGCTGGCGCGGGAACTGGCAATCGAACCCACCGAAGTGCGTTTCCAGAGTCTTATCGGTCCCGAGCAGATGCCATTCAACAATATCACGAGCAAACATTTTGACAGCGGCGATTACCCGGAGTCGCTGCGCCAGGTGATCGACACAATTGATCTCGACTCTATCCGAAGCCGCCAGCAACGTGGCGAAGCAGACGGGCGACGGATCGGGATCGGCTTTGCGATGTACACAGAACAAGGAGCCCACGGTACCACCGTTTATGCCAACTGGGGGATCCCAATGGTGCCGGGCCACGAACAGTGCACGGCCCGCCTGACCCCGGATGGGGGGTTGGAACTGCGCATTGGAGCCCATTCCCACGGACAGGGTTTGGAAACCACCCTGGCTCAGGTCGCGCACGAGGTTCTCGGTATCCCGCTGGAACAGACTCGACTGATCCACGGTGACACCGCGATCACGCCTTACTCGACCGGTACCTGGG
This sequence comes from Gammaproteobacteria bacterium, assembly GCA_022450155.1. Taxonomy (NCBI): domain Bacteria; kingdom Pseudomonadati; phylum Pseudomonadota; class Gammaproteobacteria; species Gammaproteobacteria bacterium. Next base: position 13,560 of record JAKUQR010000021.1, read on the forward strand.
GCTCACGCTCAATGGTGATGTCTGGCGGAGCAGTTGCCTGCGCATGCGATGAGTTGGCACGGCGGGTGTTGCGCATTGGCGCCAACTTGCTCCAGTGTCCAGTGGAGGCAGTGCGACTAAAAGACGGCGCTGTCCAAGGCGCCGCCGGCAGTATCCAACTTGCCGAGATCTCCCGCACCTGGTACCTCAAGCCGCAGGAGCTGGATACCGAGGCAGACCCGGCGGGTCTCGAGGTCACCGCGGGCTACAAGCCAGAACGGGATTCGGGTACTTTCAGTTACGCCACCCATGCTGCCGTCATAGCTGTTGACCCGCTGACCGGCGAGATTGAATTACTTGATTACGTGATTGCCGAGGATGGTGGAGTGCTGGTCAACCCCATGATTGTCGATGGCCAGATCCTTGGCGGGCTGGCCCAGGGTATAGGTACCGCCCTGTTCGAGGAAATGGTCTACAGCACAGACGGCCAGCCACAGGCATCCACTCTGTCGGAATACCTGTTGCCTGGCCCGACCGAGGTCCCGGACGCGCAAATCATCCATCTGGAAACGCCCTCGCCCTATACCCGTTTCGGCGTCAAGGGCATCGGTGAGGGTGGCTGTATCGCACCACCGGCCGCGATCACCAACGCGATTAACGATGCGCTTCGAGCTATCGGAGTGGAACTGTCGGTGCTACCAGTCACACCGCGGCGTATCGTGGAGGCTGTTGCCGCGGCAAGCGATTCGTCACTTGGCAAGGTGACAACATGAAGCCAGTCGACTTCGATTACGAACAGGCGAAAAGCGTCGACGAGGCAATTACGCTCCTGACTCAGTCGGCGGACGCCCTGATTCTCGCCGGCGGCCAGACGCTCGGTCCGATGCTCAACCTGCGACTGGTTCAACCTGAACTGCTGGTAGACATTACTCGCATCGATGAACTCGTCCGCGTTGAGGCGTCGACAACCCACGTCACCATCGGTGCCTGCGTATCCCATGCCGCGGTCGAAGACCGGCGAATTGCCGATCTGGGTCATGATTTTCTTGCCCGGGTCGCTGGCGGCATCGGTTACCGCGCGGTCCGGAATCGTGGCACCCTCGGCGGCAGTGTCGCCAATGCGGATCCAGCGGCTGACTGGGTGTCGTGTTTTGCCGCGCTCGACGCCGAGATCCTGGTCTCCGGCCAAAGTGGGCAGCGGATTGTCAAGATCGATGACTTCCTGGTTGGAGCAATGGAAACAACCATCGGCACAGGAGAACTGATAAACGGGATCCGCATGCCCCGACTCGGCGCCTCCGTGCGTTGCGGATATGCCAAGATTTCACGCAAACCCGGTGAATTTGCCGACGCGATCGCAGCGATTGTGCATGACCCCGACCGTGGTTGTTGTCGTGTGGTTGTCGGCGCCACCGACGGCTTGCCTCTCTTGCTCGACAATGATGCACTTGGCCTCGGCCCCGCTGTGGCACTCCCCGCTGTACTGGACCCAGGACCGGTTCGCGATCATCTTGCGTGGCACATGCCGGTGCCCGATCTCTATCGCCTCAATGTCCAGTGCGCTGTACTCCAGCGCGCGCTGGCCGATGCCCACGCATTCCCGTCATGAGACCGTTTGAGGTGACGGTCAATGGGCGTCTTCATCGTGCTGCGGTGTCGCCACGCACTTCCCTGGCCGATTTCCTGCGCGATGATATCGGCCTTACCGGTACCCATCTTGGCTGCGAGCATGGGATTTGTGGTGCCTGCACCGTACTCATCAATGGTCAGATATCCCGCTCCTGTATCACGTACGCCGTTACCTGCGCTGGTGCGACAGTAGAAACCATCGAGGGTCTGGACGACGACCCGCTGATGGGGGAGCTGCGCCGGACATTTTCAGAGGAGCACGCCCTGCAGTGTGGCTACTGTACCCCAGGTATGCTGATCACCGCTCGCGATGTGCTCTCGCGGCACACAGATCTCACGCAGGCGCAGATACGGCGCGAGATGAGCGGCAACCTGTGCCGCTGTACCGGTTATCGCGGTATCGTCCGAGCCATTGCGCGGGTCGCCGCTCAGCCTTTGGTCAGTGGCCCGCAGCAGAACACAGTTGGGCTCGGTCCTGCACCGGGGCCCGGTGCGTGCGAGACAAGATCAACGCCGGAGGCGATAGGCACTCCTCAAGGCTTGGCAACGCCGTCGCCGACAACGCCAGTCCCGGGTGGTTTGCCGTCGGGGATTACCGTCAGTGTCCGTGACGTAAGAGAGTCCGATGGCTGGGTTACTATCGAGCAGGTGTTCACGTTACCCCACCCCCGCACCACGGTGTGGCCGTTGCTTTCAGACCTCGAAAAAACCTGTGCAGCACTGCCTGGGATCGAACTCGATGGTCCACCGGTCGACGGTGCGGTCAGTGGCAAAGCCTCGATCAAACTGGGTCCGATTAGACCGGTTTTCGCCTTTTCCGGGACATACGCTGTGGATGATCGAAGTTACTCGTCAACAATCGAGGGCGTGGGAACGGATCGCCGGAGCCACTCGCGGGCCAAGGCGCGCATCCAGAACCGTTTGTTCGACCTCGACGAGGAGAACACGCGGGTGGAAGTTGAGATCGCTTATACCATCGCCGGTCCACTGGCCCAGTTCGGTCGCTCGGGCTTTGTCCGCAATCTTGTTGGCCGACTGGCGACCACCTTTGCCCACAACGTGAACGCCGCCTTGTCTGGTGAGTCCGGGTCCGCCGCTGCACTGGCACAATCCCAGGGCTGGTGGAAAAAGTGGCTGGCACCCCTCTGTCGCCTTATCGCCGCCTTCAACCGACGACGCCCACGACAAGGGGATTAGTCGATCCATCCAACCCACCCCAATCAATCAGCCATCATGCAGTAGACTCAAACACTCTCACATCAACTGGACTAGATTATCGGGCACGTCAGGTCCATTTGCGTGGAGTCGGAGTCTGTTATTTGAGGGGTTTTTGGACTGTTAGTTGGTAGGACTCTGCCTTCACACGGAAGCGGTCGCTGGTTCAAATCCAGCCGCGCCCACCATTTTCTACTGCTTCTAGGCTATTCTGGTAGAGCACTGTCTTTTTAGTTTTTCGGTGTGCTGAAAACGTACTGAAAATTCGAGATTAGCCACTCCATCATGCAGATAATCCGAGGCCAGATGGGCATACCGCTCTGTCATCTAGATATTGGCATGGCGAAGCAGTTTGTTCACTTCAAAGAGCGGCACAACTTTCATCTCGAACCAACCGGCAAAGGTGTGGCGCAGGTCATGGATTCTATAATTACGCCTGAGAACCCAATGTTCATATATTTCAATTCGTCGTGCCATTTCTAGTGAAGAGATGCCACTGAAAAAGACTAAAGTCGGCGTACTTTATCATCGCTATCTGCCAGGCTATAGCGCAGAACGGTTTGCTATCGATGCTGAAGAGTTAGGCTTCGATTCGTTGTGGGTAAGCGAAAACACATTTTCCCGTGCACCCAAAGCGGATCCATTCGTCGTACTTGGAATTTTTGCTGCAGTCACAAATCGTCCGCTAATTGGAACAGCAGTCGTGCGACTGCCGCTGAGAAGTCCAGCTGCAATGGCAAAGGCTTGCGCCTACGTCGACCAACTGTCGAACGGACGATTAATCTTCGGAATCGGCGTCGGCGGCGACTTCCCAGAGGAGTTCACTGCAGCCGGAATACCGTTTGTCGAGCGCGGTGCGAGAACGGATGAGTGTATGGATATACTAAAGGCATTGTGGAAAAACGCAGAAACGACATTTCACGGCCGGTTCTACCAGTTTGACAAAGCAATTCAGTATCCAAAACCAATTCAGGCAGGTGGACCACCACTATGGGTGGGTGGGCGTGGAGATCCGGCGTTGCGACGGGCGATCCGTTATGGCCATGGTATTTTCCCCCTCTTTTTTACGCCCCAGCACTATCGGGAGGCCTGCTCCCGTCTGGAAGAACTGGCCACGGAAACGAAGCGGGATCCAACTGAGATTACGCGAGCACTGACTGTGTTCCTGTCGATAGGTAAGACACGACAAGCCGCGTTACGCATGATGGGTGAAAGCATCGGTGTGGATTACAACCTGCGTGAGGATCAGGTCGAACGCCTCAACGTAACCGGCACGCCAAGTGAAGTTACTGAGCAACTCGAAGCTTATATTGAAGCCGGTGTCGAACATTTTGCCATAGCATTTGGATGTCCTCACGATGAGGTTGCCACACAACTGGAAACACTGGGGTCAGAAGTGTTACCGCATCTGAGTAGGTAGAGGGTCGCTATGGTGCCTGCTCAATGTGTAAGCGGTAGGTCGTGCAAATGACCGAGAGGTTACGTATTCTTTTGACCGCATTTTCGTTTGCTACGTCAGACAATTCTGAAAGTCTTTCGTCAATCAAGCTTACCGCTTCGTCGAACCGCGACAACTCTCGCCTGATCTCGGCTCAAAACTCAGGTAGTCAGGGATAAGGAGCGCTGCTTTCCCCTGGCTGTGCCTTTTTTAGGCCTATTCATCGTGGCACAGTGGGGTCTTGGGCGTGTCTTTAGCCTTAAGGATCGTCCGCCTGAGGGTGTGGGTAGGCGTTAATATCGGGGTTATGGTTGCTATGCTCCATTACGAATAACGAAATCAAACTTACTCATTGACCTGATCTGTTTGCGGCCATATGACTTGCGAATGCGCCTGAGTATGGTTCAGTATCAGACTCTATTAGCAAGACAGCACGACATTGGAAGCAGCCATTTGACAGCACGCTTCGGTCCTGGTGACTGATTGATTCTTAACCCTAAGGCGACCAAACCATGCCCTATGTCACGACAGATGATGGCATTCAGTTGTACTACGAGGAAGCAGGCAGTGGCGACACCGTACTGTTCGTGCACGAATTCGGCGGCGATCATCGCTCATGGGAGCCACAAATCCGATTCTTCTCGCGCCGCTACCGTTGCATTACCTATGGTGCCCGCGGCTATCCCCCCTCAGATGTGCCCGATGACCCTGCCACATATTCGCAGCAAAGAGCCGTAATCGATGCCATCAATGTTCTCGACGAGTTGCACATCAGTAACGCCCATATCGTAGGACTTTCGATGGGGGGCTTTACGGCACTGCACGTTGGGCTTGAATATCCTCAACGGGCACGCTCCCTAGTCGTCGCCGGTTGTGGTTACGGCGCGGAAAAAGAACACGCCGAATATTTCAAAGGGGTATCGCTGGAAGTCGCTCAGCAATTCGAATCACTGGGCAGCAAAGCTTTCGCAACGACCTACGCCAGCGGCGCAGCGCGCGTCCAGTTTCAAAACAAGGATCCACGAGGATGGGGCGAACTGGTCGAATGGCTCGGCCAGCACTCTTCCGTGGGTGTGGCGAATACCATGCGTGGCGTTCAGTGCCAACGACCTTCCCTATACGATTTGGAACCCGGACTGAGCAACCTCGCCACACCGACGCTCGTCATTAACGGAGACGAGGACGACCACTGTCTGCAACCCGGCCTATTTCTCAAACGCACCATTCCTGCCTGTGGATTGTTAGTGCTGCCAAAGACCGGGCACACGATCAACCTTGAAGAGCCAAATATGTTCAACTCAGCGGTGGCGGAGTTTTTTGCCCAGGTCGACGCAGGCCAGTGGGCACCGCGCGATCCGCGCGCCGATCCGGCCCAAGTCATGCGTACCCGCTGACCGGTCGGACAAAACTTCAGGTGCAGTCCGCCAGGCGCGCTACGGTGCCCGTGAGTACCCGTGTGCCGTGAAACAGGTCCTCTGCCTTGCAGGATTCGGGCGCCTTTAGGATCAGGCCAGTGTGACCAGAATGTGACCAATCCTCGAGTACTTTGACTGCATTTCGCAGGTTCTCAGGTACTAGGTGTGCATACCTCTCCGTCATCTTCACAGTACTGTGTCCTAAGATTTCGCGCACTTCCATCAAGGGTCTGCCTGCCAGCCATGACCATCCAGGACGCACAAGTATGCCGACGGGTATTAGGCGTGCAATCCTCGATCTGAGCCTCAGTGTTAGGGGACTTTAAAGCCCAAACACTATTATTTAAGTCTTTTCTGAATATTCACGTACAATGTTTTAGATAAAACAGGGGTTTGCCCTTAGTAAGTCACCAGAGGAGCTTAAATGGACTTACGGGCTAAGTGATCCCAGTAATGGAGAAGGCGATTCATACAACCTTGTCTACTCCCAATACCCAACTAACACTGTAAACCTCTCTGCAGGAACAGACAGAGGAATGTGTAGATGTGTTTCATCCGACCGCAGTTTCAATTCCTTTGCGTGAGTAAGGCATGATTAGATGCAGGCATACGACTGTATGACTCGTTTTCTTTGGGAATTTGATGGAGAGGCTAGGCGAGTTACTCCCAGCACTCCACTGCCAGAACTTCGGCTATCTACATATACTTTCAGCCACCTTCAATAAACAATACTACTAAATGAAAAAATGGAGGGTGCCAAAAGTCAATCGCACCATTCTCGAAGCGGAGAGATCGTATGAGTGAACAAAATGGACTATCGACTCAAGACTACCTGGACATTCAAAACCTGTATGCCTTGTACAACCTCAGCAGCGATGCCGCAGACTCCGACACTTATGCCTCGTGTTTTACCAACGATGGTGTTCTTGAGGCGCCGGATATAGGCATCAGTGTCTCCGGCCGAGAAGCTCTGATAGCTCACAAGGAACGCGATAAAGCGAACCGTGGGGGCAAATATAGGCGGCACTGGAATGGCAGCTTGCATCTAGAACTCAGATCCGATGGCTCAGTCCTGGGGCGTTGTTACCTGGTTGCCTACAACGGCTCGCCGGGACAACTTCCGGTATTGGCCGACTGCGGCGTATACGAAGACACCGTGATCCAGCATAACGGTCAGTGGAAATTTTCCCGACGCATCCTGACCATGGATGCTTCGAGTTGGGGGAAAAACTGAGGAAATAAGAAAACTGAAGACGGACATCACGTACATGTCGGTTGCCTTGATCGTCGGATTCTGTTGATAAACTAGAAAATAGGATCTGATTGGTTTAACCATTTCTCTCCAGGGCCGAATAAGTCGCCCTGCTGATATCTCGTCTTCTATTAATGGTAGGAATCCCAGCGCAATATCTGAAGTATCGTCGTATTGATCGAGATTTTCTTTCACAAAATCAACATATCGCTGTTTCTCACTGTCTGACATAGCAATGGCATTTGTGGTGAAAAATGCTCCTAAGAAGAAGATTGTTACTAGCAACTTGGGCATTTCGACCTCCAAAATGTTTTTGCAACACGAATATCTATGGGCTATAAATCAAGTCTTTGGAGAAACCACATACTGTGTTTTTCGATCGTTACCGGATCATTGATCCAGACCCATTGACCAGTCTTACCTAGTCCCTCAAGGATTGCGTCACCAGAAATGCTGGTAGTCAGTTCATCACTACACGTGATCTCTAAATAGTAACTTTGCCGAATTCTTGAATAAGTATTAGCAGAACCTATGTCTTCTACAAAAGGACCAACAGAAAGCATGCCTTCATTCTTATCGCGCCACTCGTATGGAATATCCAACTTGCTAAGCTGTTGAGCAATTGATTCTCGAATCCTCGTACATGACACATCGTGTACACCCATACTTGCTCCCATCGACACACGCTCTAGTGATTCTGTTTGCAAAGAAGTTGTTTGCACACAACCCACCATGCCAAAGATCACTGCAATAAGATAATAATATAAAGCAATCCTAATTACTTATTCTCCTCCGTAAAATAAATCCCCAGCGGAATCAGTTTTCTTCCATTCTTCTCATATGCGATAGACGATTTAGGAGACCGTGAATAGTTACTGGTTAATTTTGAACTAATATTTTTTCCCGGCGACAGTGAGTATAAAAGTCCAATCATATTGGTGACTGCAGACGTTCTCGGGCCAACTCCTACATATTTGTTCATTACAGTTTTGTCATCCGTGTGTCGCGCAAACCCACTACAATGGCCTATCTCATGCTCCATAAGGTCTGCGTGGGTACAGTTCATGTTGCCTATGTCGGAGTTAACGTAAATCTTACACTTAGCATATTCCCCCGAACTGTACATATACGGAACTGCCCAACCACAAGCATTTCTATATTGACTCGAGTAACCCATAATTTGAATGCCCTGAGCAGGTGCCGACCCAACAAAGCTAAAACTTACAGTTGGCCACCATTGCACCCTCTCGCCACTCTGATCTCGTCGCTCCGGACACTTGTATTCTTGTTGATGGCCAGCGTCGTGTCCTATTCGAGAATTTTGTACATTCATTGTGCTTACATAGGTAGTTGTAAACTCCACTCGGCCAACTACATGTAGTAGTTGTAGTTGTACTCGTTGAAGTCGTAGAACAAGCTGAGCGTCCCTCCGTTTGTCCATGATTGATGTAGTGCGAATTACCCCATGCTTCAATACTTTGTCCACCACCGGATGAGTTATAAACAGCCAACAAGTCTGGATATTTGCGAACGTAATCTCCGTAGCAACTTTCGGCACTCGAAGAAGTCGTCGTGGTAGTAGTTGTGGCGGTCGTTGAGCTACAGCTTGCAGCGGACAATCCGCTGTAGGTTCGACCTTCTGTGCGACCATTATTGCAGTAGTGGTTCTTTCCCCACGCACTTTTGGTTTGTCCGCCTCCACTAGCATTGTAGACAGCCAACAGATCACCATATTTATTAACATAACCAACAGTCACAACGTTATAAGCGCCACTACCACTACTACACTGCTGCTCATCAGCATCAATGATGGTAGTAGTACTACCATGTTGGCTTGTACACCAATTGTCCAACGCTTGAATTAACGTCGCCGTACTATGAGGTTTTCCGTGATAAGCATAGTACTTGTTAACCGAATCGCATTTCGCCAGAACTTTATGCAATATGTGGTCGACATATTTCGTCCCAGCAAATACGAGATCACAACTGGCTGACCGATTATAGGGAGAACCTTCTACATCCAAATTATCAGCTGCAGTTGGCGCAACATCTGTCCCAGCTAATCCCAACTCCACACCAGATTGTGTGCTGTTATCACTACAAGAAGAGATCACCAATGCCGTTAGGCATACGGATGCAACCAAGACTAAGCGCTTGATCATAGAATCCTTCCTCTTCTTCAGTACAACTTAACCAGCCTCCAACGGGTCGTATTACTCACGAATTTATAGGGTTTATTGATGCTGGCAATCCTTAAGTCAGCGTCAGTCTGATACAGCTTCAATGGCACGATTAGGTTAGGTGTGAGTGCGGGGTATACACCGGTTAGTTTCTTAATCTTTATCTTCGCTAATGGTGCAAATTTCCCTGTCTCATCTCTTCTAATGTGCTCTGGTCCAACCCCATCCAACCAAATCCAGCACTTTGGACGGTGACTTTTTGACTGTTCTGACGATACCGTACTACAATTCAATACCTTATCGATCAGTGTGGAGTCTTCCGGACTTACCATCTTTTCAACGACTTACGTAGTCTGATTACCGGTTTTCTCTTCGACTGTGCCTAAAATGTACCTAACTGTTGTGCACGTTAGACAGTTCTGTCACTGCGTCATGCATCCGTTTCTTATCTATCATTCGAGAAATCACTTATAGATGAAGCACGAGAAATAGAAATGCCGACCAACGTCAGCCCGGAATACAAACAGGCCGAGGTGGAGTACCGTCAGGCACGGGAACCTCGTGAGCGCCTTGACTGCCTGCAGGAGATGCTCCGTACCATCCCAAAGCACAAGGGTACGGAGAACCTGCAGGCCGATATCAAGACCCGTGTCAAGCAACTCAGGGAAGAGCTGACGGGGCCCAAGAAAGGGGCTCATCGCAGTGGACCTTCCCATGTAATTCGCGCAGAGGGTGCCGCGCAGGTCAGTCTAATCGGTGCCCCTAACGTTGGAAAGTCGAGCCTCCATGATCGGTTGACTCATTCCGGCGCCGGCATCGGCGTGTATCCGTTTACGACCCACTTACCACAGCCGGGCATGATGGCATTTGAGGACATTCAGTTTCAATTGATCGACCTGCCACCCGTATCTGCGGATTTCATGGAAAACTGGTACATAAACGCATTGCAACCGGCGGACGCAGCTCTGCTCGTGGTCGACCCTGCTGAACCGGACTGTGTCGAGCAGGTGCAGGTGATCCTCAATCGGCTGGTGGAAAAGAAGGTCACGTTGCTCGAGTCTTGGCCCGGACCGATCCCACAGGCTAACGCCGCAGCGCTCCCAGCTGCCAACGGTAGATTCGATGATGGCACCTCGCAAGACGGTGATGAGATCAAGGATCCCTTTCGCAACGACCTCCCCACGTTGATGGTGGCAAACAAGGCAGACCTGAGTGGTAGTGGCGAGGAGTTGCAGTTGCTGCAGGCTCTGCTCGGCACCCGGTTGCCGGCGATGGTGGTTTCGGCCAAAACCGGCGACGGATTGGAATACCTGGGGCCGTTCCTTGCCAGTGCACTGCAGATTGTTCGCGTGTACACCCGTATCCCCGGTAAATCCGCTGATCTCGATCGACCGTTTACAGTACGCCAGGGCGGCACCGTGCGGGACGTCGCCCGCCTGGTGCACAAGGATATTGCGCACTCGCTCAAGTTTGCCCGCCTCTGGGGTGGTGGCCAGTTTGTCGGACAGCGAGTGAGTGCTGAGTACCAAGTCGCCGACGGCGATATTATTGAGTTACACAGTGACCCGTGATTGAAAACCAAAGCAGCTGTTTTCAAGCAACCCGGCGATACATTGGCAATCGAGGAGGTGACCGATCCCACTACGGCAGCGTTTCTTCTGTGTGCAATCCGTGGGTAATTCTGGCCAGCCCCCAGCTATCTTGAATGACGTCGATAGGGGATGTCATGGCCGGCAGGGAGGTCATTTTCCTGCTTTGCGGTCAGAGAGCACCGTCTCGTTCATTGATAACGGCCCCCTTCTTTAGTCAGGTTCCTGGTGAGTGCTGCCGTCGTCCGTCCGGTCTTGCTTGACCAGATTCGCCAAGGACCCTAGGAAATCCATTGGCAGTGGAAACACAATCGTCGAGGTGCCTTCTCCTGTAATCTCGGTCAGCGTCTGCAGATAGCGCAATTGCAGCGCCTGTGGTTGCCTAGAGAGTACCTGGGCCGCCTGCAGCAGATTCTCCGATGCCTGGAGTTCACCTTCGGCATGGATGACTTTGGCACGCCGCTCCCGTTCTGCTTCCGCCTGTCGGGCAATGGCCCGGACCATGCTCTCGTCTAGGTCAACGTGTTTGATCTCGACGTTGGACACCTTGATTCCCCAACTGTCAGTATTCTGGTCCAGTATCTCCTGAATGTCATGGTTGAGTTTTTCCCGTTCGGACAGCATTTCGTCGAGCTCGTGCTGGCCCAGCACCGAGCGCAGTGTAGTCTGCGCGAGCTGGCTGGTCGCCGCGAGGAAGTTCTCGACCTGGATGATGGCCCGTTCAGCATCAATGACACGGAAGTACACGACCGCGTTGACTTTGACTGAGACGTTGTCTTTGGAGATGACATCCTGTGTGGGAACGTCCATGACGATAGTACGCATGTCTACGCGCACCATTTGCTGAATGCCGGGAATCAGGATGATGAGTCCGGGGCCTTTTACTTTCCAGAAGCGGCCCAGCATAAACACAACGCTACGCTGGTACTCCCTCAGAATGCGAATGGCGGAGGCAAATAACGCCACAACAACAAGCAGTCCAATACCCCATGACAACATTGTCATTCCACTACCCCCGGGCTCCTTGCCTGCCAGTACTGGTAGAACCGAATTACTCGAGAAGATCTCTACAAGGACATACCCTATCACAAAGAGCAAACCGAGAAGACTTGTGATTAGGGCTCCTTTCCACATTCTTCTTAATCCCGCGGATGTGGCTCAACAATGACCGTCAGGCCCTCCACCGCAGTGACACGCACTCTGTCGCCCGCCTTCAGCGGAACCCGAGTGCGCGCTTTCCAGTCCTCACTGTGGACCCGCACCCGCCCTTCATCTGCAAACTCCGTAATTACTTCACCGACACTGCCCAACAGTTCTTCCTGGCCCGTGACAATTGGTTGGCGCCGAGCTTTTGCAGCTAGACCAACAATCCCAACAAACACCAAGGCATTAACGATCCCTATACCAATCATCATAGGTAACGACACGGCAAACCCCTCAATATCTGTGTCGATCAGAATGACTGTCCCGATTACAAATGCGACCACACCGCCGATTCCCAACGCCCCGAAACTAGGAAGAAACGCCTCCGCTACCATAAAGCCAATGCCAACTAAGATGAGTCCTACGCCCGCATAGTCAACCGGTAGCACTTGCGCGGCATAAAGCGCTAGCAGCAAACAAATTGCCCCAACCACTCCTGGCAATACAAATCCTGGGTTAAGTAACTCATATATTAGGCCCAACATGCCGAGTGTCATCAATATAGGAAGAATGGTCGGGTGCGTGATTACCGACAACAACTGACTACGCCAGTCGGGTCGAAGATATTCTACGGAAACTTCTGTAGTTTTTAAGACCTGCTCGACCCCAAGGACATTGACCGTGTGTCCGTCCAACTTCTGCAGTAGGTCTGTTACATCATCTGCCAGGAAATCGATAACTTGCTGGTCAATAGCCTCGTTTGACGAGAGGCTTGCTGCCTCCCGGACAGCTTTCTCGGCCCAGTCGGCGTTACGCCCGCGTAAGTGCGCCAACCCGCGAATGTACGCAGCCGCGTCATTGACGATTTTTCGCTCCATAGCACTTTCAGGTTCGTTGTTCTGGTCCGCGTTCTGGTCGCCGCCCGGACCCGGCGTTTCTTGATTTTCTCTATCCTTTGCATCTGAATCACGGCGCGGATCGGATGGAAGATCGGGGAGACCAGGGGCACTACCAATTTGTACAGGAGTGGCCGCACCAAGCGTTGTAGCAGGCGCCATTGCTGCGATATGACTTGCGTACAAGATATAAGTACCCGCGCTCGCAGCCCGTGCCCCGCTAGGTGCCACAAAAGTTACGACCGGAATCGGCGAGGCAATGATGTCCTGTATGATGTCCCGCATTGCGAGATCTAGCCCCCCTGGCGTGTCAAGCCGAAGGATTGCAACAGCAGCGTTGGATTGCTGAGCGTCTTTGAGTCCGCGCCGAATATAATCACTAGTGGCGGGGCCAATAGGTCCATCTACTTCTAGTACTACCGCCTGTGTCGCTGTAGATTCTTGACTTAACGACAAGAATGGCCATATTAGTAAAGCAACCCAAGTTATCCAACGAATTCGGCACGGGGTCATAGTTATGGCTCCTTATTCCCTATATCAACTAACTACATAAGCACGTCGATGTGCTTCCAGTGCTAAGACAATGACACAAACTCCAACCAAGAGAGCGTCTAATTCCTAGGTCGATATGGTGTTTTCTTATACACCCACGCTATCACTTGTAGCAACAACAGATCTACTAAAAATGCCCTGCCCGATAATCTAGTCCAGTTGTTGTGAGCGTGTTTTGAGCTTACTGCATGATGGTCATTTGGTTGGTTGGGGTGGGTTTGATGGCTCGGGTTACTGGTGCTGGGGGCCTGTCATAGTCCAATCAAATCCAGCACTTTCGACGGTAGCTTTGACGGTAACAATATGGCCGTCGTAAGATTACATTCACTATTTCAATCTCTTACAGATCAGTTCGATCCCACCCATAGCCACCATCTAATCAAATACTTAGGTTTGTGCGTGACGACGCTGACTCGCCGGGGTGCAAATACGGCACAGCAGATTCCCAACAGCCAGAAAATTCTGTGTTTCTCCGAGAACAGAACGGAATTATCGACATTCGGACGCAACGTAAGCCACGGTTAGAATCCATGCATGGCAGAACATCATGGTATCGGCTTCATCGGCCTCGGTAGCATTGGACAGCGTATGCTCGCTCAGGCCTGGAGTCATCCGCGGGTCCAACCTACCGTCGCCTGGGACCTAGCCGCAGAAAGATTAGCCCAAACAGTGGCCAACTCAGTTGGGTTGCGGGCTGCCGCGGACGTGAATAGCCTGATCAACGATGATGCGGTAGATGTGGTTTATATCGCATCGCCACCCCTGACCCATGCAGCACATGCCAACGCTGCCCTCGAGTTCGGCAAACCGGTATTTTGCGAAAAACCCCTTGGAATCGACATCGCGACCAGCGAGGCCTTGGCAGCGCGTGCAACTGCCAGTGGCATTGCACACGGCGTTAACTTTATTTTCGCCTCTGCACATCCCACCACGCAGATCGAGCAGGCGCTGGCACGGGCAGAACTCGGTGAAATCAAAGGTGCGGAAGCCCAGTTGCACCTACCGAATTGGGCGAGGCGGCGATATGCCGAGGCCCCTTGGCTAATGGAGTCCGATCAGGGTGGTTTTGTCCGCGAAGTACTTTCTCATTTCATTTACCTGACTGAGCGTCTGTTCGGGCCGGCCGTCGTCAACTATTCGCATTGCCGCCAAGGCCTTCGACATGGCAGCGCAATCACCGGCGTTGTTGCAGAACTCACCTGTGGTGATATCCCGATCAACATCCATGGCAGCACACTGGGCTGGGGTCCGGACGTCTGCAATTACACAGTATGGGGCGAACACTGTTCGTACCGTGTGCACGATCTGCACGGATTGCAGGTCACTACCGGTGAGCGTTGGCTCGATTCAAATACCGCTGGCACCGATCCCGCAAATGACTGGCACCAACGACAATATGATCAACTTGCCGCAATGCTTGACGGCCAAACTCATACTTTGCCCGATTTTGCGGCAGGTCTATCGGTACAGAGACTGATCGAAGAGATATTGGCAGACTGATTCGATGACCGGGACTGTTGTGGTGCTCTCAGAAAACCGCAGAAATCGAAGGGGGCCAAAATATCGCGGCCTCGAAATCGCGCTAACGCATCTGCAAGCTTACGAATTCCACCACGCGCAAACAGCGTCTGAGGAAGCCTTAGCGCTGGCGTCTCAGCCTTAAATTGAACAAGTCAAATTTCAGACCGAACAAAGGAGATACCAATTATGGAATTACGTAAAATTGCGATTTTTGTTGATGATATTCTTAGTGAAGGCGGCCGGAAACTCCCGTCGCCCACAAGGCGGGTTGCCGCGTGTGGGGTTATCAGAAATCCCTTCGCTGGCAAACCACCCATCGACGATTTTTCAGAGTTGGTTGATATCTCCGTGGATGCTGGGGAGGTGCTTACCCAGCGAGCCTTGGAGGCTCTGGGAGAAATTGAACCTCACGCCTACGGCAAAGGAGCGATTGTTGGCGCCGCAGGGGACCTGGAGCAGGGTGCTGCGATGATCCATGTCCGAGTTGGTCTGCCGATGCGCCGCCAAGCCGGCGGTGGACCTGCATTGATTCCGGGAAACGCTAAAGTTGGTCCAATGGGGGGGACTATCGACATCATTTTCGGTGGCATGGAGGATAGCTGGGACTATGACGCCATGGATGCCATGACGATTTCGGTTTCGGACGCGCCCAAACCGGATGAAATCTTGCTTGTCATTGCGTTTCTTGGCGGCACACGTCCAAACGCTCGTATTAAGGGCAATCCGCCTGAACAAGTGGCCGCATTTGTTGAGAAGCTTCGCGAGTCGGGAAGCAAGTAGCAACCCCACCTGTCTCGCATACATGGGAATGACAGTTGAAGGAAAGCCCGCCTTGGGTCACTAAGAGACAAAAACGGCGAGACGGAATATGGTCCGTTGTGCGTCCGTCACCGTAAGTCAAAAGACGGCCCTTCCTGGAGACAGCAACATACCTCTAGATTGGGTGACACCGCCACCTCTAGCTGATTACACCACTTTGTTTATGTGTGTGATATGGTGTTTATAGGCCCGATAGAGGCTGATCTAAATCAACTTGTGGAGAAAGACAATGAAAAGATGTTAATCGTAGTGCTAGGCATATTGGCTTTTCAGAGTGCTGCCTGGGCTGAGACTTGGGAAGACCGCGCCGCAAGGATAAGCTGCTTGGAGTGCTGATTTTACAGATGATCCCGCCTGTTGGAACCCACCTGTTGGATGGAACACCGAAAACCTATGGGTCGTAGATAAGGGGGATCACGAAGCTTATTACGGGCTTGCCAACTGTTTTAGAGGCTGTGCGGAAAATGACACCTGTTACAAAGATAGTTGGCGGGATGAGGCTGCAGCGTCAACGACATGTGATTTGCGGGGTATTGATCAATTCATAGTCATGTGTGCGCAAGAGGGTGCCACCTGCCCTGCGGGTAGCAGTGGGCCGCCATGGTGGAAAGCTACAACGGCTTTAAAATCGATTAAACCGATAGGCGCCGGCGGTATGCCAGGGAAATTGTATGCCATGGCGTGGTGTGAATAGATAAACTAGAAATGCTGTGATAAGGGCAGAGTTAGTAGTGTATGGCTGATCACGAACATTACATGCGCATCGCGTTAGAGGAGGCGGAGCGAGGAGCAGCGGAAGGGAATGCTGCCGTGGGCTCGATTTTGGTCGGAGTGGAAAGGGTGGTGGCGCGCGGTCGCAATCTTGTGACTTCCACCTCCGATCCGACCGCTCATGCGGAAACGGTGGCGTTGCGTCATGCCGGCGAGCAGCTCGGTCATACTGATTTTTCGAAATTGACACTCTATACGACCTTTGAACCGTGCCCCATGTGTTGCGGTGCAATTTTGGCCAGCGGCGTGCACACATTAGTCATGGGCGCGCGTCATGATTTGACGAAAAGTCGTTGGGGAGCGTACACGGTAGAAACATTACTCGAGCTGACAAACAGAGCGGATCAGCTAATTGTAATTACCGGCATCTTAACGCAGGCATGTGCCGATGTTAGAAAGCTTGAAACAGAATGATGGCAGAAAGGTTTACAGTTTTAGTGGGATGTTGGGAATGAGAGGATAGATTTACGTTGCTACGATGACCAATGCTGTAACTAATGCCTTAGGGAATCGGGCAACAGCAGCCTATGAAGTTCCTGCTGTAACTACACCAACTGTAAGTATCGGCCTAAATGAGCTTCTCAGCACCCACTAACTGGCGACATACACTTGCGTGTGCCACATCGGTGAGTCGCGGTCGAAGACACGCTTAAATCCACCCGCCTCGATAGATTCCTGGACGAGTCGAGGCTCATGCATGAAGCTGCGAAAGTCCGAGCGAAACAACCAAAAGCCAAAGTTCCAAATCTTATTGTAGATTTCGCCGAGCAAGTGCTTTCTCGGATAGGTAAGTGCGATAACGCGGCTGGTACAATCGAGAGTCGCGCGAATCAATTCCTTGGGGTCGGGATAGCAGCAAACCACTTTGTCCAAAACCGTTACGTCCACGCTGTCCAGCGACTCACTCATCTCGACGAAATCACCAAGCCGGTACTGCGTGCGCTGCTCTAATTCGTGCTCCTTGGCGCGGCTCTCGGCAAGTTGCAACATGCGCGGTGCGAGGTCGATGCCGGTGGCAGTCGAAGCCCCCTTCTCCAACAACGTTTGGTGTAAAGCGCCCACACCGCAGCCTACTTCTAACAAGGTTAGACCATCGAGCCCCATCGATTCGAGTTCGCGCACAAGTTGCAGTTGGTTGTCATCGAGCCCTTTGCGTCGGTATCGGCGCTCATAATGCTTCGACATCCAACCGAAGCACGTTTGAGCAGCGCCTATATGTCGTGAGCAACAGTTTATGCAGCCCTCCCGAATTTGGGCCATAGACTTGCACAGCAGGATACCACGCCCGGAAATGGGCTGTTCCAACCAACGCCTGCGCTCCTAACGAGCTGCGAGCGAGGCTATACGAGGATTTTGGGGATATACACAGCGTTGGATTTAAGAGTTGGTGGAGAACAAGGAATTTGGACCTGAGACTCCACGACTCAGACGACCAATGCTCCACGATTCAGATTTCTAAGGCTCCACAGCCCATATTATGGCCAGTATTACTACGAAAGCTACGAATACGAATCCCGCACCACCGCCTATCCCTAGCACCCTTAAAACTGCGCTGCGTTTACACTTCGGATTCTTGTCTTCTGGCATAGCAGGAATCTAGCAGAACATCTCATTAGCAGGTGGTTAACCAGTTAACTCCATAAAGTCGCTAACTGGCGCACATCTTTACTCTGTTAGAAGTTAACTTTTAACGGTATTAATGATGTCCTATCCGCGCACCCTCACGCCTCAATATTCTTAGCCCTTCACCCAATTACCGTTTCCGTCGTCTCCCTGACATAACTGGTGCTATTGTCCAACCCTGCTTGTAGATTGGGTCATCAGGTTTAGCCCAGCCACCGCTGACACGGCTCGCCTTGGCAACCTCTTCACCAGTATCCTCTGGTTGCGAGTCTGAATTCGGCGGTCTACCCGAAACTCTGGTTGTAATCGTCCAACCTCGCACTATTAACGACTTAATTCATAAACGCAGTGTATTTGTCGAGCAGCGGTAAGACGACGTCGGCGCCCTCGGAAGGCAACGGCAAGATTCCCCGCAGTGCGCCGAGATCGGAATGGGCCTTCAGGTCCTCCGCGTTAGCCCCCCGCGCATAGTACATGCTCAACGCAATACTTGCAGGATCACGACCAATTTTGACGCACGCATCCCTAATCTTGGTAAGCCCAGAGTCGATGCTATGCGCGCCGCCCAAAGGCAGCCAACCGTCACAGAACTCAGCAATGTGCGCCGCAGTTTTCGGCCCCACCGAGCCGCCCATCAGAATCGGCGGATGCGGTCGCTGCGTCGGCTTTGGCCAGGCCCAGCTTTTCTCGAACTCTATGTGTTCTCCTTGGTAGCTTGCCTCATCCTGCGTCCACAGTTCCTTCATCAATAGAACTTTTTCGCGTAGCAGCTCGCGTCGCTGGTTAAAGACAACACCATGATTGCGCATTTCTTCGACGCACCAGCCGTAACCAACACCCAATTCAAATCGACCGTTGGAAATCATGTCCACGCTCGCCACCTCTTTGGCCAGCCAGATGGGATCGCGTTGCGCAACAAGGGTAATACCTGTACCGAGACGAATTTTCTCAGTCACGGCGGCGCAGGCTGCGAGTCCGACAAACTGATCGTGTGCACGCCAATAAATTTCCGGAAGCGGTGGCGCACCCTTTCTGCCACCCCAAGGCGTCTCGCGACTGACGGGGATGTGACTGTGTTCGGGAAACCAGAGCGAATCGAATCCGCGCGCTTCAACTTCCTTTGCAAGCTGAATCGGCTGAATTGACTTGTCCGTTGGGAAGATCATGACTCCAATTTTCACGACATGCCTCCTTGTGCTGGGGCAGCTGGTTTTGATGCAACAAACGCAAACAGAGCAATGATCACGCTCAGTTGCTCAAACGATAACAGGATCGAATTCCTACAAGCGACATGCGATCCTACAGCGTGCCAGATAATTGTCAACGATGAAGCGCCGTTTGTGTCGCGCCTGGAGTCCTTGACGCTGAAGCTACCAGCCAGAGGTATTTACTCGCCGTCAGCGTTCCAGTAGGCACGAATAAACCGATAGATAAAAATGCCACAGTACACCACTGCTGCGCAGATCAAGATGCCGAAAACGGTTAACCAAATGACCCCCGCTACGTCCATTTAGTCAGTCCTCTGCCGATTTCTCTTGTAGCCAACGAAGACCTTTGAACACAAATACCTTCCAGATAACCCAGACTATAACCAGAATGAGCAGTGGGAAAGTGAGCCAGAATGATTCCATTACCAGCCGTCAGTCCATTCGCCTGTCACTATTTGTAACGTAAGCTATAACCTTAACCCAATCTCTCCACCAAATTCTCTGCTCTTATTATCTGCAACGACAACAAAGGAGGCAGTCATGTTCATACGCTCGCTTAAAGATGTAAAGGACACCGACCGTTACAAGGTTATGCCGAGAAGCGCTACATACACAGCGCGGTATCTGACCGCCGCTGATGGCATGGGTTTTTCATTGCACGTAAACCGGGGCGAAGCTATCCCACCCACGCAACTCTGGTACAAGAACCATTGGGAAGCCAACTACCTAATTGGGGGTGTGATCAAGGTGACAGACATGACTAGTGGGCAGGAATGGGTGCTTGAGTCCGGTGATCTTTACCAGGTTGGTCCGAACGACCGGCATCTGTACGAAGTGCTGGAAGACGAACACCACTTAAGCATTTTCTGTCCTTCGCTACGGGGCGACGAAACCCATGATGAGGATGGCGCCTATTCCGCAAGTGGTCCGGTGCCGGTTACCGAGCAACGTATGTTCGTCAGACACATTGAACAGATGCGGGAAGCCGGTCGGGAAATGCTGGTTGCTAACGGCCAGGCACGGGTAGTTCGCGCGCTAACCAAATCTGACGGCCTGGGTTTTAGCTTTTCCGATGTCAATTTTGCCGCCGGCGCAACAACTAAGCTGTGGTACAAACACCATTGGGAAACCAACTACATCGTTTCGGGTACCGGCCAGGTTGAAGATCTGACAACCGGCGAATCCTGGAAGCTCGAACCCGATATGACCTACAACGTCGGCCCAAAAGACCGGCACCAGTTGAGCGCGGAAACTGACCTGCACCTGGCCAGTGTTTTTTGTCCACCGCTCGAAGGAACTGAGCAACACGATTCGGATGGCGCGCTTGAACCCAGCGGACCAGTTCCACCAGGACCTCCTGGTTACTGAAATTTTCTGCCAAAACTAAGCTGGTTCGTCCCAAATCTCGGTAGCGGTATCTACCACAAGCTGAAGCTTTGCGATCTGGTCGGATTCAGTAAGTTCAGTTCCAAGATCGGCACTTGCGAATCCGCACTGTGGGCTAAGGCATAGTCTCTCTAGGGGAACGAACGCTGCTGCTGCTTCGATCTGCCGGCAGAGAGCAGATCGGGACTCCATTAGAGGCGTCTTGGTGCTTATCAGGCCGAGCACAACCAGTTTGTCTTTGGGTATAAATCGTAAGGGTTCAAACCCACCGGCACGCTCAGAATCATATTCTAGAAAGGATGCATCGACGTCTAGAGAATTGAAGATTGTTTCAGCGACATGCTCGTAGCTTCCGGAACCCATCCAATCTCCCTACCAAATCCTCTGCTCTTAGGTAGGTGTACTGCATCAACGAACGGGGCACACACAGGGCACAGTACCTTATTAAAATTCCGGGTAACCCTCTTCCATTTGGCTATCTAAAGAGGTAGTCTGAATCTACGGGAATAGGCTGTGTTTACAGATGTTTCTTCATGACAAAGTGCGCCCTTATGGCGTGCTTCTGTTCATGATGATGGCGGCTTGGAGGCACTCATAATGCCGGGGTCGGTGGTTGACATATCTTAAACGGGTGTTCAGGTTAGGGTTTCTATTTTCGGATCACTGACACCCACAATTACACCCCCATGAGTGATCACACAGAAAATCTGATGGTACTTGATCTGAAGGCGCTGGCTTCGAACCTTGACTATATCAAGCATCTAGCCGGACCTGAAAAGCAGGTGATCGTATCGATCAAGGCAAATGCTTATGGGCATGACGTAAGACTTGTCGCTGGCGCTCTTCAGGAAAAGCAAGTCGATATGCTGGCCACCGGAAATATTGAAGACGCCAGAGCTTTGCGCACATGCGGTGTAGACACACCGTTACTGCTTTTTGCCTATGCAACGGCAGAAAACACGATAGACGCCGCGAAGGACGGGTTTATTTCGACTATCCCTAATCTTGCGTCTGCGATTTCACTTAATGCGATCAGTCCTGTCCAGATACCCGTCTATCTAAAAATAGATTGCGGCCTGGGTCGACTAGGCGTCCCCCTAAGTAAGGCAAAGGAGTTCGTTACCAAGATATTCCAGCTGGAGAAACTCAAAGTTGAAGGGATCTATACCCATGTCCCCTTCCCTGAAGTTGCGTCTGGCGCCTGGGCCCAAGAAAAGCTGAATCAATTCGATGAGTTTATAGAAGCCCTCGAGTCCGATGGGTATTCAATACCTGTAACCCAAGCAATGGCCAGTTGTTGCGTATTGGCCGGGTTACGTGACGAATCCAGCGCCATATGTATCGGCCATGCCCTTTATGGGCTGTCACCATTCTCATCAGAACAAGCACCAACTTTCCGGCACCTGCGACCTGTTACCCACTCTGTCTCCAGCACGCTGATCCATATTGGCCACCACGAAAAGGGATCGGACATTGCAGCCGGTGGACTCTACGGAACAGCAAATGCCCACGTTGTTGGCGTATTGCCTTTAGGTGCGGCTATGGGTATGAGACCACCCGCCGACAACAAGGAGATGTTTGTGCTTGTGCGAGGCAAGAAATGCCCAGTAATGGCTGTATCCTTAGAACATATATCGATCAACTTAGACAATATTGAGAATGTGGCTATCGGAGATAAAGTAACCATAATCGGCCAAGACGGTGACGAATCGCTATCATTGGATGAACTGGCAGACGTTTGGCAAGTGACGCCACTTCAAGCGCTAATGAGCATCTCCGGAAAATTTTCAGTCAAATCGATATAGCAAATTCAGCCTTTGATAAGAGACAAGCGGAGTCAACAATGAATCGCCTACAAGGGAAAGTCGCAGTTATTACTGGTGCTGCAAGCGTCTTTTTTGGATTGTCTGGTTTTTGATGAATTTGAGGCGTGGGAGCGAGGCATGGTGGATGTGGATGTAGGAATGGGCGGCAAATTAACCTTTTCTATGAATTTTGTTGACCAGTTAACGGGCTAACTGACTTTTAGATTAATTCACGCCGTAGAATTTTGAAATTTACAAGAATGACACTTCTATTTGTCATTTGTACATTGCCTGAGGGTCGCCCAACATATCTGCATTGATCTCTAACCCAAGGCCCGGCCCGTCGTTGCATCGGACACGACCTCTATCCATAACCGGAGCGCCACTGGCGAGTGATTTGTCCACTTTTATTGTCGTTGCGACGAGCAGGAGGTGTTCAGGAATTGTGTGGGCAAGGTGGGTAGTTGCTGCGTAGGTGATTTCCGCTCCGCCCACCTCTTGAACAAACATCGCACATCCCGCTTTGAGACACAGGTCGCGCATTTGGCGGGTTTTGGTGATCCCGCCAATTCGCTCAATTTTTAGATTCACCGCCGAGACTTGCTTGAGGGTCAGGATACTGGAGAGAACACCCAGGTCATCAATACTCTCATCAAGAACAATCGGATGGTTGGTCCGTTTGCCCAGTTCAACACAGTCGGAAACCGTTTCGCATGGTTGCTCGATCATGACCCCGGGAGCATCTTGAATGCGGTGGATGTAGGTCATAGCTTCGTGCAGCAACCAGCCGCCATTCGCATCTGCCAATATGCGATCCCCCGGTTGTGCCTGCGCAGCAACCGCCAGTGTAAGTTCAGCGTCTGCGACCGGATCATCACCAACCTTGAGGGTCAGAACCTGAAATCCCTGCCTCCGTTTTGCTTCGATACCAGCGGCCAGATCACCTTCGGCTGCGTTGACGCTTGTTCTCACCAGCGGTGCCTTATTCGTCATTCCACCGAGCAGCGTGTAAAGTGGAAGGCCCGTGGTTTTGCCAAGGATATCCCAGCACGCGATATCAATTGCCGACTTGGCATAGATATGTCCGGTGAGCGTAGCGTCCATGAACCAGTTGATCGCATCGATCTCTAGTGGGTTCCGACCGATCAATAGTGGGCAGAGTTCCTCCAGAGCCGCAAGTGCTCCGCCGCCAAAGCCTTCAAGATAATTGAGACCGAATGGACAACTTTCGCCCCAACCGGTTACTCCTGTATCAGTGGTGATCTCTACGACCACATTGGCCGTTTGTGTGACAAGACGCCCGCGCCTTTTTTTTGGTTAGGTCGACGCAATAGAGCCTGATCTGTGAGATTTTCATTCCGTTTTTCTCATCATTAAAAAGGTTTCAACGCACATGTACAGGGTGTGGTTTCACCATATTAAACAAATAGCCGTCGTCGTTAAATGGAACGCGTCAGGCTGGAGGGATACAAATTTGCTTTTGGCCGATGCGACGTCTTACGCGATCAGTGTGACCATAATGTGACCGACAGGAGTTCTCTCCAGTCCATTTGAGTCACAATCAGTCACAGTCGCCCGGGATTGTTGTGCAATTCTGACGCTATTTGACCTAGATCATCTCTTCTAATGTGCTCTGGTCCAACCCTGACCAACTAAAGCCAGCACTTTAGACGGTAACTTTTTGACTGTTCTGACGATACCTTACTACAATTCAATACCTTATCGATCAGTGTGGAGTCTTCCAGACTTACCATCTTTTCAACGACTTACGTAGTCTGATTACCGGTTTTCTCTTCGACTGTGCCTAAAACGTACCTAACTGAAGTCCATTCCAGTCCCTTTCAGTTAATTCAGGACAAACAAATGCAGCGTTGAGGTGCTTGGATGTCTCTCTTAGAAATTCCGCTCAAGTGTCCGAAATACTCTGACAACATTCACAATCGGGCCGCTAGCGCGGAGACGACAGCGATTTCAGCTTGTCCTGTATCGCCTCCCTGTCGCTAAGAGCTAGCATGATGATCAGGTCGCCGGGCTGTGCCCAGTCGAGGGCGGCATCGAGAGACTCGGTTTCTTCCATAAAGTGCTGGATCTGGTCCTTTCTTGCGCCACAATTGATCAGCTCGTCGCGAATAATGCCGAACACTTCTCCTCTTGACCGGCCACGCGCGTAAGCCTCGAGTTCCGACACGACGACTTTATCAAGGCCAATTGACCAAGCGCTTCTCGCCAATTCACGAATGGACTCATCCGTTCGATCGCCCGCCTGAGCGAAAGCGAGTAGCCGGCGTTTGGCAGGCAATGCGTGCGCCATGTTGAACAGCGCCTTCATCGCGTGAGGGTTGTGTGCGAAATCCACGAGCACTTTGAAATCCGAAATCGAATAGACGTTGCTGCGGCCGGGATTGTTGTCCTGCGACATCGAGGTCAGTCCTTCATGGATATCCGACATTGGGATACCGAGACAGTGTGTTAACGCGGCTGCGGCCAGCGCATTGGCGATGTTGTGGCTCGCCACCCCATCGAGCGCGATCGGTATCTCTGCACTCTTGCAGATTTCTTCGATCGAATCGCCGTCGACGCGTAGCAAACTATCGCCATCCAGCACGAACGCCAAGCCGCCGTTCCTGGTGTGTTCTTTGACGGTGGGATTGTCCGGATTCAATGTGAACCACACTATCACTCCCGGAAATTCGGCTGATTTCGCAACAAGCAGTTCGTCGTCGGCGTTCAAGATGAGCGAGCCGGACGTTTCAACAGCACGACTGACGATCCACTTGACGTTCAGCAATTCACCAAGGTTCTGCGAGCCGAAATCGCCGAGATGATCTTCCGCAACATTGGTAATCAGTGCGGCATCTGCCTTCATTACACCCAAGCCGCGACGCAACAGCCCGCCTCTCGCTGTTTCCAGAATTCCTAAGTCGACATCCTGTTGACGCAATACGATTCTGGCACCACCGGGTCCTGACCAGTCGCCACGATCGATCACCCGATCATTCAACGCAATCCAGTCTGTCGAACTTAGACCGACGTTCTTGCCCGATGCACGCGCAATGTGTGTTGCAAGGCGCACCGTGCTCGTCTTGCCGTTGGTGCCGGTGATCAACCCGGCAGGTATGTCATGCAGGGAGTCCCAGTCGAGTTCGTCAGGCTCAGGTAGTTTTCGTACTGGCCAGGTTAGCGAGCCGGTGCCCTGACCAACCGATGCCTTGTCGTCATCGCTAAGAAATGTAACACCGTGCGCCTCGGCAGCGGCTTCGAGCTTCAGCAGCCCAGGGTTTTCCTCTTCGGCAATCACTGTGCGCATGCGCTTGACAGTCTCGTCGAAATCCGGGACATCCGCGCCGTTGAACTCACTGTCACAACATGCCCATGCCCACTCGTTGATCTCGGATGCAGCATACAGCGCGTCGACCGGCGCAGAGAAAGCCAGGCTTACGCCTGCGGACAGGCGCCAGCTGCAGGTGGATTCATCTGCCCAACCGACGGCATTGAGCATGCGGCGGATGTTGGTGTCCCAGAACGGGATAAGCTGATCGGCCTCCTCGTCACTGCAGCAAACATCGAGGATCGTGCCCGGCTTGTTCCACAACAAGCTCGGCCCGGTGAGTCTGCGGGCGTCAATGTACTCCATCGGCGTCGTGTGTGGCGGCTTGTGGGCTAGTCGCCGGCTTCCCGGGCTATACGAACGCCGCGCTCGTCACTGATGATTTCGAGGTTGTCGTCAAAATTGAAGTCTTCGGTGTCCGGCAGTTCGATGCTCACCGACGATCTCTTAGGTGCGTCCTCGACCAAAGCGCCGGAATTGAAATAGATAATCTGCTTCCAAGTGCGCTTGATAGCATCGGCAAGAACCAAAAGCAGATCGTCGGGCCCCGCTGCCTCGAGTGCCCGCGTCGTTGCCTCCTGTTCGTCTGGAATAACTTCGATCTGATCCGTCGAAACACCTTCCTCGAGCAGTTTGTTCTTGAGCATGACCGCGACTTCATCATCACCACGTCCGCGACGGTTGTCGTCGCAGCGGCAGATGAAATGATCGAAGTGTCCGGTAGCGATTTCGGCTATTTCTCTGATGTCTTCATCTCGCCGATCACCGGGAGCAGACAGCACCACGATGCGTTTTCCTTCAGGCTCGAAACGATCGACCAGATTGCACATTGCCCGAACGGCGGCGGGATTATGCGCGTAATCGAGAATGACCTTGAATGGATGTTCGTCATAAATATTCATGCGGCCCGGTGTTTGAAAAAACGTCGTGTCAAAGGTTCGGAGCCCGTGGCGGATATCCTCGAGCCCAATATCCATGTTGTAGGCGAGCGCAGCGGCAAACATCGCATTTTGCACATTGTGAATTGCCCGGCCTTCAATCGTTGCGGGAATCAGGTGTGTCCAAAGCAGTGGAATATGGCTTTCCTTATCGTAAATCGTGATCATGTGGCCATTCATGCCCTCTTCGAGCACGAAGGCCTGCCCACCGGCACGAATATGCTGTTTGACCAGCGAATGCCCGGGATTCATCGTCACATAGCAAAGCGTTGCCGCGTTGGTGTAGTCCGCCATTTGCAGGCAATGCGTATCGTCGGCATTGAGGACGGCCGCGTCCTTGGCGATCTCTATCGGGACACGTTTGATTTCGGCCAACTGCTCGAGCGTATTGATGCCCTTTAGGCCCAGATGATCTGCAGCAACATTGAGGCAGGCAGCGACGTTACACTCTTGGAATCCCAGCCCGCTGCGCAACATGCCGCCACGAGCCGTTTCCATGACGGCTGCGTCAACAGACGGATCCCGTAGAATTATCTTCGCCGATAGCGGGCCCGTCATGTCACCCGGAACTCTGAGTTGCCCGTCGATATAGATACCGTCTGTTGACGTCAGGCCGACGGTCAAGCCGCGCATCTTCAGAATGTGGGCAAGCATGCGTGACGTTGTCGTCTTTCCATTCGTGCCGGTCACTGCAGCAATCGGGATACGGCTGGGGGAGTCCGGTGGAAAGAGCATGTCGAGCACCGGGCCGGCTACGTCTCGTGGTGTGCCTTCACTCGGTGCAACATGCATTCGGAAACCGGGCCCCGCATTTACTTCGCATATGCCGCCGCCTGTTTCACGGTATGACTCGGTGATGTCTTTAGTGAGGAAATCGACGCCACCGATATCCAGGCCGATTGCTTTGATGGTGCGAATTGCCATCTCGCGATTGTCAGGATGAATGGTGTCTGTTACGTCGATCGCCGTACCGCCGGTTGACAGGTTCGCGGTCGATCGCAGATAAACAATCTCCCCGTCCTTTGGAACCGTATCGCGGTCGTAGCCCAGTTTTGCCAGCAGGCGCTCCGCCTGGTGGTCCAATTCCAGCCGTGTCAGCACCTTCTCATGACCAACGCCACGCCGCGGATCTTCATTAACGATTCCCACAAGCTGCTCGATCGATTGACTGCCATCGCCGACGACATGGCCCGGGACGCGCTTGGCTGCAGCAACGAGGTCGCCATTGACGACGAGCAGCCTGTGATCGTAGCCCTCGAGATAACTCTCCACGATGACGTTGCGATCGTGCTCTCTTGATTTATCAAACGCGACTTCAACTTCATCGTTCGTTTTCAGATTGATGGAGACGCCGCGCCCATGATTACCGGCGAGTGGTTTCAATACGACAGGAAAACCGATTTGCGCCGCCGCGCGTTTTGCGTCACTCGAGTTCTGCACTAGTCGCTGCTTCGGCACCGGCAATCCAAGATCGCGGAGAATATTGTTGGTTTCCTCTTTGTCCGATGCAAGTTCAACGGCGATATTGCTGGTGTTACCAGTCGTTGTCGCCTGGATGCGTTGCTGGTACTTGCCGTGACCGAATTGCACGAGGCTTTGCCGGTTCAGGCGAATCCAGGGTATGCCGCGCTCTTCTGCAGCACGTACCAGCGATGCGGTACTCGGACCAAATGCACGACTCTGCGCGTAGCGAATGAAGCTGTCCCGTTCTTCGGCGAATTCCCAATCGTCGCCGGGCGCATCGTCTAGTTTCAATTCGGCCGGCAGGAGGCTATGGAGCAACGCCAGAGACAACTGGCTCGCTTCGCGACCGACTGCATCGTCGTGGTATTGAAAGACCATGTCGTAGTGGCCGGGCTGGTCGTCGATCGAACGCGTACGGCCGAAAGTCACCGGATAGCCGGCAATATTCTGCAACTCGATCGCGACGTGCTCCATAACATGCCCGAGCCACGTGCCCTCGTCCTCCTTCAGTCGGCGCACGAACCCGCCGGGTTCCTTGTAGGAGCAGCCGTGTTCCTGCAACCCAGGTAGATATTGAAGTAACGGATCAATGAAGCCCGTACCCAGTCGGCCTGTCGGCCAGTCCTCCAGATCACCCAAATCGAGAACATGCCGGATTACCGGGAAGTGTGCATAAATATTAGGCCCAACATAGATGTTGGTACTGACGATTTTCATGGACCAGGTTCCATCGTTATTCTTTTGGCTCTACGAATGCTTCTCGGGAAGCAATCTCGAAGCGGCCGCCGGCTATCAGTATATGCAGCTTTACGTCGATCAGGCTAACAGGTTCGCCCTTTTGTGCACGGTCCATTGAAGAATAGCTAAGGTTGCTCGGATCGATGATCGTGATGCCGCCGCTGCCGACGACTTCGAGACAGTCGCCTGGCTTGATGAAAGCTGCCGTGTTTTCATCCAGCCCGATACCGACCGCAAACGGGTTGTAAGCGAGCGCCGTCAGAAGGCGTCCGAGCCTGTCTCTCTTGCGAAAATGCTGGTCGATGATGAAGCTGTTGGTCAGGCCGAGGCCAGGGGCCATCGTCACCATGTCCATCCTGGGCGTGTTGCCTTCGTCGCCACCCGCGATCATGTGTTCGGGCATGAATGCCGCACCCGCTGACGTTCCCGCGACGTGCATGCCGCCGGCATTTCGGCGCCGAATCATCTGTGCAACGGGTGTTCCGCCCAGCGTTGTCGACAGTCGCAGTTGGTTTCCGCCCGTCATAAAAACACCCTGGGCGCCCTCGATGTAATCGAGAAACTTCTGCGAGTGGCAGTCTTCGCGCATCTGCATCTGCAAGACACGTACATGCTTGATGCCGAGTTTGCGGAATAGCTTCTCGTAAGTCCGGCCCGTATCTTCGAGCTCGGACGCAGTGGGTATGATCGCAATGCGGGCCGACCTGCCGCCGCAAACTTCGACAAAGCTTTCCAGGATTTCCGGGTTGTGCAGTTTTTCCTCGGCGCCACCGATCGGGATGATGAAGCCACGCTCACCCTCGTCTGTGTGATTCGACGGACCCATTACTGTTTCATCCCGTTCTGCTCTTCGAACTGACCAAAGATTTGCTGATGGCGATCTTTCACGTGCCAGATCCAGCGATTATGACATCGAGAATATCGTGGGTCTCATCGAGCGCGATGACATCGGCGGCATTTCCCGCCCTGATTCTGCCTCTGTCGCGCAGGCGCAGAATGTTTGCGACGTTCGAAGTGAATGCAGGCAGTACCTGCTCCAGCGGTGTGTCTCTCGCCAGTAGATTCTTAAGCGTTAGCGGCAGACTTGCGGCCCGGCCGATGTCCATCTCCTCGACCTCGCCCTGTTCAGAGTATAGGAAGAATAAACACTCGTTCTGTTCTGAACAACCGCCAGGAATGGCCCTGTAAATGGGAGACATACCCAGGTTCTAACCCTCTTTTCTACACCCCGGCCGTGGATATCCCCGCGCCTTTTACTGCCGCCCTGCTCTGGTTGGGTGCGAGACCGATTTAGTTCAGCGTCTGCAGAATTTCCCCTAATGTAAAAGCCCCGCCGAGGTGCGGTGAAATTGCACGGAGGAAGAACGTTGGTGTATTTTAAGTTTAAAACTCAACTCACCTTCATGTATTAGATTTGTGGCAATCAGAGTGAGGGATTATTCGCAGAATTTCGAACAGACCAAGCAATCAATACGGCCAGCCAGAACGACGAATCTCACTCAGCTCGTCAGTCCTGATCCGACCGGACGCAACGACCGAGATATCCCCGGCTGTCAGGCCGATGTCCTTAAGTAGCTCAGGCGAAAGGCGGGACAGCTCAGCAACCGCAAGACCAGTCTGGTGATTAGATTTCAGTCGACGCCACAAGGATCGGGCCAGGCTGGGTACGGTTGAGGACAGGAATCGCTTGATTCCGCGACCCATCGCACTGAAAGATTGCGCGAAGGCTTCGGCCTGCAGTTTTTTCCCCATCTGAACAGCCGAATGGTAGTCCAGATAAGCAAATTCTTTGCCATCTAAGACTGTGAGAACGGGTTTTTCACGGTTTCGGGGGATATAGACGTCATCATTAGCCGCCAGCCAATCGGAGACGATTGGATCGGTGTTGGGAGGCGTTTTAGCCATGTTAATATACCTATACAATAATTAATTGGTGTTCAACTTTTCAGGCTGTAATTTAGGTATGATTCACTTTACTTGCAAACGATAATAAATTGAATCTAGTTTAGATAAACTAATGTCTAATCGATCCCCGGCTATCGTTACTTCCAGTTAGGGCGCTGGAAGCTATCAGATCTGCCCGCCTGTCCGTGTTGTCAGGGCCACGAGGTCAACAACCACCGATCCGATTACGGGCCCCGGCGGTTTGCGCAGGAGCGCAATTCTTCGTGGCTACGCTTAACCTTGCCCCAGCCACACTGAGATTGTTCGAGCTAGGCTCGACTTGCGTCGTCTAATCACTGGTCTTCATCTTTGACTGTACCTAAACTGCATCGTCATTACGGATGAAGTTGCTAGCATGACAGTATGACCAGCCCCTTGTTGTCGCTGACCAGTCATGAATGGGAGAGCCTTTGTGACGGCTGTGGCCGTTGTTGCCTGGTTAAACTCGAGGATGAGGAAACCGGGGAGTTGCACTACACCAGTGTTGCCTGCCTGTAACAGGAATAAGATAACGGTCTTTCGATTCCAGTTGGATTTAATTACCAAGCAAAACAATGAAGATACAAATAAGGTATTACTCAATCGTTCTGGTAATGGTTTTCGCGTTTGTAATGAACCCGGCGTTCTCGGTCGAACCCACTATTACTGTATGGAAGTCGGCGAGTTGTGGTTGTTGCCAGCGATGGGTCGATTATCTGCAGGACGATGGATTTGAAGTAACAGCTCACAATGTTGACGATGTTGTTTCAATAAAGCAGAAGTTGGGAATTACCAATCCGGCGCTATATTCTTGCCATACGGCCAAGGTGGGCGGCTATATCATTGAGGGTCATGTCCCCGCATCAGATATTCGCCGACTATTGGATGAGCGCCCAAAATTGATGGGGCTTGCTGCACCGGGTATGCCGCAGATGTCCCCCGGCATGTTGAGTATCGAACCCAAAGGCTACGATGTTTTGCAATTTAATACGAAACAGGAAACCAGCGTGTTCTCCAGTTACTAGTAGTGAAGATTAATCAGCGTAACAGTCTGGTTGTCTCCCTGTAACAAGAATAGGATAGCGGTATAGGGTTTTGACTAGTAAAGGCGGACAAAAATGAAGATCCAGAAAAGGAAAGGCGGCTGTCAATGCGGGGTAATTTCGTATGAATTGTTGGGTCCACCTATCACTTTATATCGTTGCCATTGCACTGATTGTCAAACCGCATCGGGTTCAGCATTTGGTATGAGCATGTGGGTGAAGAAAGATGATTTCAAACTCACTTCTGGCATTCTCAAATCATTCGTTAGAATTGCAGACAGTAATGCCAAGGTAGAGAGTTTCTTCTGTGGTTCTTGTGGCGTAAGGATCTATGCCAAAGCAGCGGTATTAGATTCCGAACACATAGTTTTGAAGCCGGGTACGCTTCAAGATACTGACGATCTACGTCCTTCTGCAGATATCTGGATTGAAAGCAAGCAAGAGTGGTTTGAGCTACCAACAGATACCAAGCATTTTCAAGGGCAACCACTTCCTGAGGAGTTAATTGGAAGTTATGAAGAAGTAAAACTTTCCTAACCCAATCTCCCCAATGAAGTCCGTAAAGGGCGGATCAATGGGTGGTCCGATCGTGGCTACTTAATTAGGTATATCCTGTTATTCTAGATTTAGACTGGAGGTCAGAAATTATGGCGATTGGTAAATTCACGACAGCCGTTCAAGCCGCTAAAGCAATTAAAAGCATGTTGCCTGACAGTTTTTATGAGAACATGAAGAAATATGTTGAAACCCAAGTCCAGTCCGTAATTGGGAAAATGAACCTCGTGGGCCGGGAAGAATACGAGGAGCAGAACAAACAGTTACGTCAACTGCGCGAGAAAATCGAAACATTAGAACAGTCAGCCGCAAAACCCCAACAACAAACCGAGAACAAAACCTAGATAATTCCGTAATAATGAACAGCAATTTACGGTACTAGTGGGGTGTGGGCAGCAACTAATCCAGCCTCTCCACCAAATCCTCTGCTCTTAAATGCGTATAGCGCATCAGCATCTTGATGTCTTTGTGTCCGGTAATGGTTGCTACTTCTACTGGGTTTAAGCCTTTCTCAAAGAATCGTGATGTGGCTTCATGGCGATATTCAAGGCACTACGCCGGTCTATGATGGAGATTGCCAGCCACAGGAGAACAGCGCATCCTATCTTCTGGTCACCTTTTGTAGTGGTCGGTAACAGTCGTTAGTCTTGGCAACCATCCATACGTCACAGCGAAAGAGAGGTCAGCACATGGAAACACTGGTTATTCCAGCGGGCGAAGGCCGCGCGTTTCACCTTAGTGAGGGTCAGGGTCTGCGCATCATCACCCCTAAGGGCCAGCAGTCCGCCGACTTCTTTGCCTTTTGCGCCGACGACATCAGCGAGTGGTTATCACCCCCCCATACCTGGATGCCGACACGCGCGCTACACCCTCGGGTCGGCGACACTTTTCTAAGTCGCTTCCGCCAGCCGATGCTTGATTTTGTCGAGGACGGGGCCGATGGCATCCACGACCTGATCATCGCCCCCTGCGATGCCATTCGCTACAAGCAGTTCGGCGTCGAGGGTCATCACAGGAGCTGCGCTGAGAACCTCGAAATAGCGATGGGTGAACTGGGTCATGAGGTCATCGTGACCCCCCTCGCAGTAAATTTCTTCACCAACACAACGGTGGAGGACGGCTTCATGTTCAATACACCGGCTGCACCCGTGGTCAAGCCGGGTGGCTATGTCGTGCTGAAGGCACGCATGGGCCTCATCTGCGCCGTCTCCTCTTGCCCCTACGACCTGGTAGGGCCTGGTTGGGCGATCAACGCGCCCGATGGACCAACGGAGATCGTCGTTGAACTGCTCTGAGTGTTTCGGTACCGAGCCAAATGATTGCCGCCCGGGTTCTGGCCGACAAACCGTGCGACCCCGATAATAGGCGTGTACGGTTCTGCAAAATCCCCTGTCCATCTAAAAGGAAAAGTTCATGCCCAAAACGAACGTTTCTCACTCCTACCAGGCAACCAGCCTGGAAGAACAGCAGGCGGCCTATGACCGGTGGGCCAAGGAATATGAGTTTGACCTTTGCGCCATGGGTTATCGGATACCCGCGGTGATTGCTGCCGTCTTTACACGATTCGTTGCGTCGGGTACGGCACCGATTCTCGATGCCGGGTGCGGGGGTGGTATCCAGAGCGAAGCACTTGCCATGCTGGGCTATGGGCCGATGACGGGTATCGATCTATCCGAAGGGATGCTCCACATTGCCCGTGATAAAGGGATCTATGCAGAACTACATCAGATGACACTCGGCGAACGACTGAGGTTTAGTGACGATACGTTTGCTGCTGTGCTGTCGAGCGGAACGATCACTCCGAAACATGCGCCGGCCCACAGTTTTGATGAACTGATTAGGGTGGCAATGCCGGGTGCATCCATTGTTTTCAGTTTGCGTGATGACCCTACTCAGGAGCCCGCCTACCCAGAAGCACTGTTGCGCCTGACGGCATCAGGCGCTTGGCGCGAGACCTTTGTGACAGAAAGTTTTAAAAGTATGCCTTATGGGGAACCCGAGATATCCCATCGAGTTCATGTCTACGAGGTAAGCTGAGTAGGTTTTGGATCGGCTCTGCTAGATCAAGATGTGATTTCCAAGGACCTGGCAAGTACGGGAGGTGGTACTCAGAATCTTTCGGGTCCCCGGGTTCATGTACGGGGCTCGATACAGTTGCCACTGAATTTGGAGCGCAAGGACTTGAGTTGGACGCTTGTTTGCTCGCTTGGGGAACTGACTTCATTCGTCGTGACGGCCGTTGGAGTACAGAGTTTGCTGCTGGTTATAGGGAATCCAGCAGAGTTGTAATTCCAGCAAGCCTTCGTATGAACTCATATCGAGTGTTATTAACCCGTGGCAGGGATGCCTGCGTCGTATTCATTCCTCCAATACCTGACAAGACTAGAGAAACATTCAAATATCTAAAGGACTGCGGATTTTCTGAATTGAGGGAACAGTAACATTACGAAAGTCGAAGATTCTGTAAAATTTCTCAGTGACTCCCTACATGTACAAAGCCCCCCAGAAACTGATATACAACAACCAGTTCACTCATACCGTGTTGGGCCCCGATACCAAAGGCGGGGCCACCGGGCTATCTCTGAAAAGACAGCTAAGTAAAATTATCGCCACTTAGCCTGCTAATCCCAATTGAGACAGCATTGTCATCATGTCCAAGTAATTTTTCACAGACTTGACCTTGCCGTCTTGGAATTCCCAGATCAGCACGTTCTTCAGGTTGACGCTTTTGCCAGTTGGCGGAATGGTGCTTCCATCAGGTGCCACAAGATTTCCTGTGTTAGTGCTAGTCCAGGAACACTCTTCAACTAGGACATCTCCGGCATCAATCCTGTTCTCACATTTTCCAACCATATCAGGAAAACCAGTTTTCCAACCCTGCACATACGCCAGTACTTCGTCAGAACCAACGGATTTGCTTCTCCATTTGAGAGTTTAGTTTGGGGCCTGCGACTACCTGATTAAAAGTCAGATGCTCTAAATCGAGGGCCCTTTCGACACAAACAGTGTAACCAGAATGTGACCGACAAGA